>NZ_CALNWV010000004.1:0-127278 GCF_940793045.1 Neisseria sp. Marseille-Q2251 | reverse complement strand
CTGTTGGCTGCGTATATGCAGGTAGTGGAGTACGGCTTGGTATTTGAAGTGTAATGTATATTTGCTCATAAAAAAACTGCACCTTGTGAGTTGGAGGGGATGTGTCCAACTTTTGGGGTGCAGTTCATTTTTCAGACGACCTTTTTACATGTTGGGTTTTCGAACCGATCTATCCTTGACTAAAACCATCTATTAGCAGGACATTTTTCTTCATATTTGGCTAAATCACTCAATTTTATCTTGTTTAAAGACACTAATTGTCTACATAATTTCTGAAATCTACCGAAAGATTCGCAATCTCCGGCGACAGAAGCATATAACCATAGATACTGATCAATTTCCTCCAAGGAAGATAGTTTGCAAATATTATCTATCTGATTTTCCATGATTCTATCGGCTATGTCGTATTGTTCATTATCATATAGGTTATCTAACTTGGATTCAAACTCTTCAAAATTATTAAAATTCATTTTGATATTTCTAATTAATTAAACGAAATGATGCCAAAGGAACTGCCCCCGAATTAAGCTTTAATCACCCAAGTTCTAAATAATTCTCTCATCCTTTATTCGTTGGATATTCATTAGAAAAAACGATCACTTTCCCTTCCGGATAATCTCCTTTCCAGCCGCAAGGGAGACCGTTATGTTGGTAAACATATAATATATCTTTCCAAATCTCCGGTATGTAGTTATTGGCATAGCATTCCAATAAAATCTCCATATCATAAAGCATTGTTTCCTCAATAAAATTTGCTCCACTTCCCTCATCTGTGAGTTTTTCATCTGCCCCATGAAAATCCTTATCTAGAGCCCCCAGACAATTGGTATTAATTAATTTAGCACCAATCAAGTAGTGCCAATCGAAATCCGCCAAACCCGAGAATTGCTGAGCATCTATAATCTCCTGCCACTCATCCCATTCATCGCCTAACAGATATCTGGCTTCCTCCGGAGAGGCGGTAACGATAAACTTTTCACGATCTCCGTCATAAGGACGGGAAAAGAAACTGTCTGATGACAAAAAATTAACCACGGGCTGCGCTGATTCAAGTATCTGATTTAAAGTCTTTTTCATTGTTGATTGCCTCTTGACTTAAAATTTACAAGCACCAAGCCCGGGAATATTTGTTTACAGGGCGCGGGCGAGATGAAAAATATTCGGTTTATATTATCTATCTGTCTTTGGGCTGACAACTGTTATAGTGGATTAACTTTAAACCAGTACGGCGTTGCCTCGCCTTAGCTCAAAGAGAACGATTCTCTAAGGTGCTGAAGCACCAAGTGAATCGGTTCCGTACTATTTGTACTGTCTGCGGCTTCGTCGCCTTGTCCTGATTTAAATTTAATCCACTATATCCAAACAAAAGGGTCGTCTGAAAAGGGTTTCAAGCTTTTCAGACGACCTTTGGTCTTGTATGAACGGTAAGCCTACCTATAACAGCGGACTCATCAGGCGGACGGTGTTTTCAATCAGCCCTCGGAATTTGGAGCGTTGCTGCCATGCTTTGACGGTGATGTAGCTGCTGTTTTTGAGGTAGTCGCGTTGCAGGTTGCAGATTTGTTTGGTGATGTCGCGGTCGTAGATGGCGAGGCTGATTTCGAGGTTGAGGAAGAAGCTGCGCATGTCCATGTTGACCGTACCGAAGAGGGCGTAGTCTTCGTCTATGGTCATGGTTTTGGCGTGTAGCAGCCCGCCTTCGAACATGGCGATTTTGACGCCTGCGTCGAGCAGCATGGGGTAGTAGGCGCGGGAGGCGTAGCGCACCATGAAGGAATCGACTTTATCGGGCAGAATCAGGGTAACTTTGACGCCGCGTTTGGCGGCGATGGTCAATGCCATCAGCAGGGGTTCGTCGGGGACGAAATAGGGGGTAGTGATGGTGATTTGTTTGGTGGCGGCATAAATCGCGCTGATGATGGTTTCGTAAATGACGTGGCTGCTTTGTTCGGGCGCGGAGGGGATGACTTGGGCAACGATGTCGCCCTGCTGCATTTTTTCGGGAAGGATTTCGGGAATGCGCTCTTGTGCCTGCGTCAGGTATTGTTGTACGCCTTCGAGGTTTTCGTCAGTTTCGACGGCGAGGTCGGCAAAGAAGACGGCGGAGAGTTCGAGTACCAGCGGGCCGGTACAGCGCATCATGACGTCCACCCATTCGCCGACGCCTGAATCTTTTTTGAAGAAGCGGGGATCGACGAGGTTGAAGCTGCCGGTGTAGCCGATTTTGCTGTCGATGACGAGGATTTTGCGGTGGTTGCGCAGGTCGGTACGGGTGAAGAAGGTGCGCCAGACGCCGACGGGCAATGAGGCGTGGACTTCTATGCCGGCTTCGCGCAGGGTTTCTACCCAGCCGCTATCGAAAAAGCGGCTGCTGCCGACGGCATCGGCGAGAATGGCGCAATCCAAACCTCTGTCGGCGGCGGCGAGGAGTTCGTTTAACAGTTCTTCTATCCTGCCTTCGGGTTCGATGATGTAGAAGGCGAGCATGCAGGAATGGCGGGCGGCGCGGATGTCGGCAAGCATGGTGTCGATGATTTCATCGGTGGTGGACAGCAGCGTCATGGCGTTGTTGCGCGTCGCGCCCAGTCCTGTTCCTTTGGCGGCGACTCTGCTGATGCCGTGATAACGGGATTTGACGTTGTCGCCGACGCCGAGGTAAATCTCGGAGAGGTAGCTTTCGGCGAAGCTTTGGTAGAAGCGGTTCATCTCACCCGTACGCTTCGCACGCGCCGTGCCAAGCCGCGGCTCGCCGATAAGCAGGTAGGCGATGGTGCCGAAGACGGGGAAAAGGAAAAGAATAATCAGCCAGGCGAAGGTGGAGCCGATGTTTTTTTGTTTGTACAACACACGTAAAACGCAGCCGAGCGCGGCGCAGGTGTGGGCGAAAATGAAGATTTCTGTCCAGGTGATGTCTTTTAGAAAAGTCATGTTCGATAGGTGGTGGAGGGATGGCGGGAGCGGATGTATTTTTGAGTCTGACTGGTTTGAGGCGGTAAGGTTCAAATGATGAGTATATACAAAGGTCGTCTGAAAAACGAGTTGACACCGATAAGCGGGTGTTTTTCTTTTTAGCGAAACTCACTGCGCTCTTTTTCAGACGACCTTTAGGTCTTCTTTTGTCGGAATTTTGGGTGTTAAACCACTAAAAGATACAGCCAGTAGGCAAAGCCGCCCAATGCTGCGCCTGCGGGCAGGTCAATCAGGTAGTGCTGTTTGGTAAAGATGCAGGACAGGGCAATCAATACGGGAAAGAGGAACGCGGCGGCGCCCAAAGTCGGCAGCGCGTGCAGGGCGGTCAGCATGGCGACGGAAACGTGCATACTGGGGAAGCAGTTGCTGGCTTGGTCGAACTTTTGAACAAACTGTAAAAACCATTCGGACGGTGTTTCGCCGGTATTGATGCTGCGCCAATGCGGCGGAGTGGAAACGGGAAACAGCCAGAAGAACAGCATTTGCATAAACAGCAGCATCAGGAAGCTGAACGCCATCATATTGAAATGGCGGTGGTCGGTCGCGATGATGTTGAGGTAGAGGATGGCGGGGTAGTAAAGGAAACTGTATATCCACGACCAACGCGGGCGGAAAGGGATTTTTTCGTCTATCGGGGAATTCCAAACGATCTCTTTGCGCAAAGGGTGTCGCTGGGTATAAAAGTAAAACTGATAAGCGCCGATAATCATCACGCCGCTCAATATCAGATTGACGAAATAGTCTTGAAAATTCATGTATGTGTTCCTAGAAGGGCTGTTGACAGCCCCTAAAAAAGTGGGTTTTATTGAAATTGGAATGGTAGTTTTGAAAGAACGTTATCATACCCATCTTTTGAAATATGTGAAATCAATCTGATTTGATTTTGGCAAATATGCAATCGATTAAATACAAAATGTCTGATTTTTACTTTTAACCTAACGCAAAACAAAAGGTCGTCTGAAACCAAAACTGCCCAAGCAGCTTGGTTTCAGACGACCTTTTTACGCGCTCAATCAGACGTGATACTGGCGCGACAGTTCGTGTACGGTATCGACTAAGATTTTTGCGTGTTCGGGGTCGGCGTGTTGGTTGATGCCGTGTCCGAGATTGAAGACATGACCGCTGCCGTGTCCGTAGTCGGCAAGGATGCGCGCGACTTCGGTGCGGATGGATTCGGGCGTGCCAAAGAGGGCGAATGGGTCGAAGTTGCCTTGCAGGGCGACTTGGTTGCCGACGCGGCGGCGTGCTTCGCCGATGTTGCACGTCCAGTCCAAGCCCAATGCTTCTGCGCCGATTTCTGCCATGCCCTCCAGCCACAGCCCGCCGCCTTTGGCAAACACGATGACGGGAACGCGTCTGCCTTCGCTTTCGTGTTTCAATCCGGAGACGATTTGGCGGATGTATTTGAGGCTGAACTCTTTAAACGCCGCATCGCTCAGAACGCCGCCCCAAGTGTCGAAAATCTGCACAGCCTGCGCGCCTGCGTCGATTTGGGCGTTGAGGTAGGCAGTAACGGCTTGGGCGTTGGTGTCGAGGATTTTGTGCAGCAAATCGGGGCGCGAGTACATCATGGTTTTGATGGTGCGGAACTCTTTGCTGCTGCCGCCTTCGACCATATAGCAGGCGAGCGTGAACGGGCTGCCGGAGAAGCCGATAAGCGGTACGCGGCCGTCCAATGCTTTGCGGATGGAAGTTACTGCGTCGAAAACATATTGCAGTTTTTCCATATCGGGAACTTGCAGCTTGGCGATATCGGCTTCGTGTTGCAAGGCGCGTTCGAATTTTGGGCCTTCGCCTTCGGCAAAATACAGTCCCAATCCCATGGCGTCGGGAACGGTCAGGATGTCGGAGAACAAAATCGCCGCGTCCAAATCGAAGCGTTCCAAGGGTTGTATGGTAACTTCGGTCGCCAATTCGGTGTTTTTACACAAATCGAGGAAGCTGCCCGCTTTCGCGCGCGTGGCTTTGTATTCGGGCAGATAACGCCCCGCCTGACGCATCATCCAAATCGGCGTGTATTCGACGGGCTGTTTGAGCAGGGCGCGGAGGAAGGTGTCGTTTTTCAAAGAGGTCATGTGGGGCTTTCGGTTTGTTTGTAAAACAGGGAAGGAAAACGGTTTTCAGACGACCTTTGCGGCGGTTTCCGCAATGAAAGGTCGTCTGAAAAAGGGGAGACGAACATATTTATCTAGGGGCAATCATCAGTAGGTGATTAAACAGCAGCAGCCTTTTACGAGGTCTGTATAGCGCGTTTATCTTCGATATGGATAACTTTGAGTTCTTCAGCATCGCAATCGCGATTAGAACGCCCTTCGATACCGATTTTGAAATCTTCATCCAATCCTTCTTCTTTTAGGACCAGGGTAAAAATTTCGGGATGATGGCATGAAACGGCATATCCATCGCCACTGTCTAAAGTGATAATGCCAAAGTCTGCAGATGGTGATCCTGTTTGAACTCTGCCCCATTTGCTTAATATCTCTTTAGCTTGTTTCGCCAGATCTTTTTCCGGCTCAAGTAAAATGACGCAAGTTCCATTTTCAAAGAGCACCCAAGATTTTTCATCTCCCTTAATGCTCTTTTTCCAAACATCAATCAACCTTTGATTATAAGCAGGCGTTCCAATTTCAAATATTTCTTTCTTTGACTTAAAGGAATCTGAAAGTCCCATCAAATTCTCCTAGATAAGGGTGTTTTCCTAAACTCAGCTATGCTGCTCCAACGCTGCATGGCGCTCTTCTTCGGAGACGGCTTCCAAAACCAACTTCCGCTGTTCCTGAGCTTTTTGCGATTGTCCGGTTTCGTCGAGTACGCGCGCGAGCATGAGGCGGGCGGCGATGCTCGGTTGCAGGGCGATGCTGGCTTCGAGGTAACTTTGCGCCTTGCCCCACAGGCTGCGGCCGTAGGCAAGCTGTCCGAGGTACATCAAGAGCGGTGCGTCGTCAGGTTTGTCTTTCAGCCAAGAATCGGCAAGGTCGATGGCTTTTTGCTGACCGCGTTCGTTGAAGAAGCGGACGCTTTCGACAAAGGCTTCCAAAAGTTCGGGACGGCGGTTTTGCGGATAGTAGTGGCGTACCCATTTGACGGCTTCGGTGTAGAGTCCGAGACGCTCGTATTTTTCGGCAATGGCAACGCACAATTCGTCCGCCTTGAGTGCTTCGGGAATGCGCTTCAGACAGGTTTTCAGACTGGCTGCGTCTGATGCTTCCGCCAACAGGCGGCGGTATGCCCAGCTTTGGTATTGTTCCGCTTCAAAATCGTTAATCGCGCCGGCTTTCATCAGTTTTTCGGATTTCGCCAACACATCTTCCGCATCGCCGTGGTCAAAGGCATAACGCAGTTGCAGACGAGCGAGGCGGGACAGGTTGGGATGGATGCGCGCGGCGGCGTTCAGATTTTCCAGGGCGGTCGGATAATCGCGGCGGCCGAGTGCGGATTCCGCCAACAACAGATAGCGGGAAAGCTGCTGTTTGTTCGGCAGTTTTTCGATGTCTTTCAGGTAGTGGTCGCGCAGCTCGAAGTTTTCCATTTGGTCGGCGGCGTGCGCACCCAACATCAGTGCAAGGTTGCGGTTGTCGCCGGCTTCTTTGTTTTCCAATACTTTGGCGGCTTCCTGCTCCGCTTTTTCAAAGCGGCCTTCAAAAAATGCCAAACCTGCGCTGTTCAAGGCGACGGCTGCCTGACGGCCTTTGCGTGCCGTACCGAAACGCTGCATACGGGCGGGGATGTTCATCAAGCCGACGATGAATTTGATCAGGAAATACAGGGTAACGACAAACAGGACCAGTCCCAAGATAAAGGCGTGCAGGTTGACCCGCATCATGACTTGTCCGACGACGATATAGACATTACCGGTGTAAACACCGGAAGTCAGGACGATACCGACTGCGGCTGCGAATAAAACGACAATCCAGACGACAGCTTTCATGCGCGGCCTCCTTTGGTCTCAACATCGGCGGCAGGACGGCTTTGTTTTTCAGGGGCCGCTTTCTTTTCCGGCTCGGAAATGTTTTGCGGCTTGGCCTCGGAAGGCAGCGCCGGAGCTTCTAAAGGTTTCGCGTCTGTTTGAGCGGCAGGGGCGGGTTTCTGCGCAGGAGCGGGTCTTGCTTTGGCAGGATGGGGAGCCTTCGGAGCCGATGCGGTTTTCGGTGCAGAAGCAGTTTCGCCTGCGGGTGCAGCAGTTTGAGGAGTGGCAGCTTCAGAAGCGGCGGAGGGCAGAGGCGCGGACGCGGCGGTCGTTACGGGTTCGGGCAGTGCGACCGGAGTGCGCGTGCCGTCTTGATAAGCGCGGACTGCGCTGAGGCTGGCTTTCAAGCTGTCGTCTGAAATCATGCGCACATCAAGCGCTTTCAATTCAGACAACTCTTTCAGCCATGCCTGCGTCGCGGGCGATTTGCCGTCAAAGTATTGTTTGACCGCGGCTTCGACGTAGTTCAAGTCGCTTTGATAAACTTCGCCGTTGTGCTGCATCAGCGCGGTACGTGCGTCCAAAAGGCGCAGGCGCAGGTTTTCACGGACGAAATACGCCTGTTCGGGCGACAGCAGCATGGCGTCTTTATTGTCGAGTCGGCGGACTTCCACCAGCCCTTTCAGCGCAACCAAAGATTTATCCCAAGCGTTTTGCCACCAAGAGCCTGACGATGCGCCGTTGCTTTGCGCTTGCTCGCCCGGCTGCAATACGCCGTCCAACACCAGCGGCAGGCCGGAAACGGCGGTTTCCAAGCGGTCGAGGCGCAACGCCGTGCCGGAAATATCGACATACGGACGGTTTTTCAATGCCGCCAAATCATGGCTGACGGCTTGTTTGATGGGCAGCAGTTCGGACTGGTCGAAGCGGCTCAGGCGGCTGTCGATGTGTTCCAACACCGCCGCCGCGCCTTGTACGTTTCCTGACAACAGCAGTTGCTGCGAGGCGAGGTTCAACATGGTTTCCGCTTCGTCAACCAACCAGTTGACGCGCCCTTTGGTCAGCTCTTGATACGCTTTTTGCGTCAACAGGATTTGTTCGCTGTTTGCCATTTGCGCTTTGCTCAAGCGGTCGATTTCGGCTTGGATGGCGGTTTGGCGGTTTAAATGGTCTTTCAGGAGTAAAGCGTTTTCAGATTCGCCCAAGGCAGCTTTATCGAGCTTTTGGTTAAACGAAAGCTCTTGGTTTTTCAAAACGTTCTGCCCTTGTACAAACAAAAAGCCGCTTGCGCCCAAACCCAGCAGCGCCAGCACCAGCGCGCCTACTGCCAGCCCTCTGCCGCCGGATTGTTTGATGATGACGGGGGCGGGTTGGTTTTGGGGAAGATTTTTAGATTCAGACATGTGTGTTCCTGCGTATTCGGAGGTTTTAGGCTGCTTGGCCTTTTTCGGAGCCGCTGTTTCAGACGACTCCGCGTTGCCCTGACTGTCGACGATAATCGGCCGACCGGCTTCGTTTGCTTCGGATGGATTGTCTTCAGACCGGCTCATCGGTTTGCTCCTTAGGAAATGATGAAAGTGCCGCTTTCAGAGAAGCGACGACCCGTATGTGGCGCGCACCCGCCTCGCGAAGCGCGTCGGCTATGCGCGGATGATGAGTGAAGTATAACAAGGATTCGAAGAATCGGGAAAATTGCGGCGGAACCTGCGCAAACAGCCCGCGTACCAGTTCGCCCGAAGCGATAAAGGCGGCATCAATGGATTCGGCATCAAAATCCTGCCAATTCAATTCATTAGGTCGTCTGAAATACACTTCCGCGATTTCCACTGCAAAGCCTTTTTCCTTTAACGACTCCGCCAAAAAATCGCGCCCGCCGCTTCCGCGCACGATTAACACGCGTGCATTTGGCGGCAGCGTATCCCAAACCGGCAGCCGCAACACCGCCTCGCTGTCGTTGCCTTCTTGCGGCACAGAAACATTTTTTGCGCTGCAGCGTTCCAAAGCACGACCGCTTGCCTGACCGACCGCAATCTGAACCTTCAGGTCGTCTGAAAAATCCACATACGGCGCAGAGGTTTCAACCGTCGTCGGACTGACCCAAAATACCGCGTCCGCACGGGAAAACTGTTCTTGCAAACCGAGCAACGCCGTTTCATCCGGCTCGATTTCAACCGGACTCAACACCCGCGCGCGCCACCCTGCCTGCGAACAGGTTCGCACATCATCTCCCGCACGCGCGGACGGACGGACAATCAGCATGACAGGCATTTCAGACGACCTCTTTATAGAATGGGTAATGGGTTGATGATGTTTAAATCGGTTTAAAAAAGCATATCCGATGGATATAATTCTTTTTGTATTTTTACGGCTGATGCCTGTCAAGTCAATACTGAGTATGGTTTCAATAGGGTATTGGGCGGTAGGCTAGGCATGATTCGATTTTAGGAAAACATAGATATGAACAAAATAGCGACAATACTTTTTGCTGCGTTACTGGTGCCGTCTGTCTCTTTTGCAAGCGGAGACAATGCCGCTAAGATTCATTTGGTTAAGAAAATTTATCAAGAAGCAAGCCGCGATGATGAACCGGGCGTGAAGATTTTGAACCGATATGCCGATGCTTCTCTGAAAAAAGCCATCCGTACAGCTTCTCGGTCGGCGGATTTGTGTGTGGAGGCTGATCCGATATGGAACAGTCAGGATCCTGAAACCGAAGTAAAGGTTAACGTATCTGCTTTGCCCAACGGCAAAATTCGTGCCAGCTTCAAACAATGGGGCAGTCCCGTCAAGGTAGATTATTCGGTCAACTGCTTCGGAAATGTCTGCAAAGTGACGGATGTCGATCATCTTAAACGCACTTGGTTGCAATGCCGTTAATGTGTTGGATTCATTAAAAGGTCGTCTGAAAATATTTTTCAGACGACCTTTGTTGATATTAGCGGCTTCTTTCGCGTTGGAAATCCTCGCAAGGTATCCAACCTTGTTGCAGTTTCCGCCTTGAATCTTCCGCTTTATAAACAAAAATCCGCTTGGAAAATTAAATGTCGAGAGCCACCGGTTACCAAATGCCAAACCATTGTCCGCCTGATTCTTCACGGCGGTCGTTGTGTCCGCCGTTTTGCCCTTCTCGCTCTTCGCGGCGGAAGTCCCACGGGGCTTGGGGATTTTTACCACTCCACAAGCCTTTGCGTTTTTGTTTTGCCTGTTTTTGGGCGGCGGCGTAGTCGGTGTAGGCGGTTTTGCTTTGCTGCTTTTTGGCGTAGCTGTCGTAATGCCATGCCGCTCCGTCGCGCAGTTGCATGAGGTTCAAATCGGTTGTGCCGACGGAGACTTGCGCGACTTCGCGTTTGTAGCGGTCTGTTTCAAATACGCGTACCTTCACCTTTTTACCATCGGCGGCGTCAATTAAGTTGTCCCGCGAACGTGTACCGTATGCCTGATTGATTTCGGGCGCGTCGATATACGCCATGCGGATTTTGTGTTTCGCGCCGTTTTCGTCGATAACGTGGAGCGTGTCGCCGTCGTGGATTTTGGAGATTCTGCCGCGATAGGTATGAGGGGCGGTGGGATTACGCTTTTGAGTGTGCGGACGGCTTTGGTGTGTGTTATTTTCAGACGACCCTGATTTGACGGTTTCTGATAATAATGCGCCAAAGGCTTCCATGCCGAAATGGCTGTTTCCGGTGAGCGCAGAAGCGAATTGCATGCCGGAGCGGATGATTTCGGTATCGCGCGAGCTGTAACCCAATGCGCCCAAGACGGACAAAACCACGGGAAGCCATTTTAAGATTGTTTTGGTGTTCATAAGGTTGACGGTGGTTTGTTTGAGGTCGTCTGAAACTTTTCAGACGACCTTTTTGATGAGACTTGTAATGTGAATCTGATTGAGAAACGTGCGCTTGCTGTAGAAGTCTATGGGTGGGAAATACTTGTATCAACCGAACAGCCTGTTCACATCAGACGCTTTTTTGCGGTAAGGCAGGCGGATGTCGACGCGGAAAATGCCGTCGAGTTGGCGGCTTTGGATTTTGGCGTCGTTGTCATACATCAGCGTCAGGCGTTCTTTGAGGTTGCGCAATGCCATCGAGTTGCCTTTGTGCGGCTTGGCGTTTTCGCTGCTTTCGGGCGGAGTGTACGGGTTTTCGATGCGGATGTAGATCGATGATTTGTTGAGCTTGGTAAACACGGTAATCATGCCGGGGCGGTGGGTCGATTCAACGCCGTGGAAGACCGCGTTTTCTAAAAGGGGTTGGAGCAGGAGGTGCGGCGTTTCCGCGTCATCGGGTGCTTGGTGCTGCCACATCACCTGCACGCGCATATGACCCATGCGGATTTGTTCGATGGCGATGTATTCTTGCGCCCACTCGATTTCCTGTCCTAAAGTACTGCTTTGGCTGCCGTCGCGCAGTTGGGCGCGGAAGAGGTTGGCGAGGTTTTCCAACAGGGTTTCCGCGTCATACGGGCGCAGGCGGATCAGGCTGATGGCGGCGTTGAGGCTGTTGAACAGAAAATGCGGGCGGATGCGGGCGGTTAGCGCGCTGAGGCGGGCTTCGGAAACCGAAGGCGCAAGGCCGTTCCGGCGCGAGGCTTCGTAATACATCAGCCCGAGCAGGAAAAGGTTGAACAGGAAAAAATGTTGCGAGAGCGTTCTGCCGTGTGTTTTCAGAATGAAAAAATCGACGATTGCAAATATCGATAAATTTAAAAAGTAGGTAATAATGACGCCGTAGGGCGATGTTTTGATGGCAGGGGTGAAGATATTGACGAAATAGGCTTTAACCAAAATCCCCAGCAATACGGGAAACACCCATTGGGAATGATGGTAAATCTCTGCGGAATAGGAGAGCGAAGAATCGCTGATCAAGGGTAGAAAGAACAGACTGCCCAAGACAATAATCAAAAGGCGCACGACTGTTGCCGAATTGCGCAGGTCCGGGACGGCGAATGTGTTGTTGATTTGACGTATAATAGACATAAAATTTCCAACCGTTTTCTTTTAATGCGTTTATACGAGCCTTATTGGCTCTGTTATTTTATCTGAAGGACGAAACCATGAGTAAGGACAAAACCTGGTCGGGCCGTTTTAACGAGCCTGTTTCCGAACTGGTGAAAAAATACACCGGTTCGATCGATTTCGACAAACGGCTTGCCGAGTGGGACATTCAGGGTTCGCTGGCTCACGCGCAAATGCTTGTTCAATCAGGTGTTTTGAGTGAAGAAGATTTGGCGGCGATTCGTCAAGGAATGGCGGAGATTATAGCAGAAATCAAGGACGGTACTATTTCTTGGTCGCTGGATTTGGAAGATGTCCACATGAACATCGAACGCCGCCTTACCGACAAAATCGGCGACGCGGGCAAGCGTCTGCATACCGGCCGCAGCCGCAACGACCAAGTCGCCACCGACATCCGCCTGTGGCTGCGCGACCAGATTACCGTCATTCAAGACCTGATTCGGAGCCTTCAGACGGCCTTGGTCGATTTGGCGGAACAAAACGCCGAAACCGTCATGCCCGGTTTTACCCATCTGCAAGTCGCCCAGCCCGTCAGCTTCGGACACCATATGCTCGCCTATGTCGAAATGCTCGGACGCGATTTCGAGCGCATGACCGACTGTCGCAAACGCGTCAACCGTATGCCGCTCGGTGCTGCCGCCCTTGCCGGTACGACTTATCCGATTCAGCGCGAAATCACCGCCGAATTGCTGGGTTTCGAACAAATCTGCCAAAACTCGCTTGATGCCGTATCCGACCGCGATTTTGCCGTCGAGTTCACCGCCGCCGCCTCGCTGATTATGATCCACCTGAGCCGCCTGTCTGAAGAATTGATTTTGTGGATGAGTCCGCGTTTCGGCTTTATCGACATTGCCGACCGTTTCTGTACGGGTTCGTCCATCATGCCGCAGAAGAAAAATCCCGACGTTCCCGAACTCGTGCGCGGCAAATCAGGCCGTGTCATCGGACACCTTATCGGCTTGATTACCCTGATGAAATCTCAGCCCTTGGCGTACAACAAAGACAATCAGGAAGATAAAGAACCGCTGTTTGACACCGCTGACACGCTCATCGACACCCTGCGGATTTACACCGACATGATGCGCGGCGTGACCGTCAAACCCGACAATATGCGTGCCGCCGTGATGCAGGGCTTCGCCACCGCCACCGATTTGGCGGATTACTTGGTGAAAAAAGGCATGCCTTTCCGCGACAGCCACGAAGTCGTCGCTCAAGCCGTGCGCCACGCCGACCAAGCGGGCGTTGATTTGAGCGAACTGCCGATCGAAGTCCTGCAAGGTTTCAGCAACCTGATTTCAGACGACGTGTACGGCGTACTGACACCCGAAGGCAGCCTGAACGCGCGCAACCACTTGGGCGGAACCGCGCCGGAGCAAGTCCGCTTCCAAGTGAAACGCTGGCGGGAATTGTTGGCTTAAAGAGGAATAGATAGAAAGGTCGTCTGAAAACTGGAAACAGGGTTTCAGACGACCTTTTGTAATCCGGCTGTATCTATTGGGAAAAATGATGAACGAATAAGATCAAGTAGAAATTTTTGAATCACTGTTGCAACAAACTGTTGACCGTTTGTTCGATAAATACGATGGAAATTTCGACCGTTTGGATAAACAAGAGCAAGAATTGGTTTACATTTGGCGCGCGGAAGCCGATATTTACAACGGCGGCATGCTCCAGTTTTTATGTAATTGGGGCTTTTCTGCCGCCGAAACGACCTGCGATATTTTAGAAAAAATGAAGGCCAATCGTAGTGCAGCCTTGATACGCCAGGCACTCGAGACAGTTACGTCTGAGGTGCAGAGAGTGCAAAAAGAAGGAAAAGTTTTAAAGGAAACATGGGATATTCCGAAATATCTCAGTTTGGAAAGTGAAAATCTCCTTGAGGACTTAGACGAGCAATATTGGGAAGACCCTGATAATTTATGTCAAAAAGGCTGGCAACATTATTTGAGCTGATTTTCAGACGACCTCATACTTTTCCTCTAAATCCAACCATCACACCGACAATTGTTCCAACAAAGCCTGTTTCAACGACGACTGCGTTTTCGGGTTTTTCAAATCGGGGCTGAAGACGATGAAGCTGTCTTCGACGCGTTCGTCCAGCGTGGAAATTTTGGCGTAGCGCAGGCTGACGTTGTGGGCGAAGAAGACTTCCGCCATGTCGGCGAGCAGGAAAGGGCGGTTGACGGCGGTGATTTCGACGGAGTACCAGTCGGGGTAGTCTTCTTCGGGGGTAATGGTGATGCTCGGCGCAATCGGCATGTAACGGCTGCGGCGGCTGATGCGGCGGCTGTGACTGGAGGTTTCGGCAACGGTGTGTCCGTGGATAAAGCTGTTGAGTTCGGCTTCGAGCGCGCTTTGGATGTCGGGGTAGTCTTCGGGGGCGTGCTGCGAGGGAATTTGCACGATGAAGGTGTCGAGGATGTAGTCGTGTTCGGTGATAAAGGCGCGGGCGGCGAGAATGTCGAAGCCGTGGCGGCTGAAGATACGGCAGAGGCGGGCGAACAGGCGCGGGCCGTTGGGCATGAAGACCATGACTTGAAAGCTGTCGCTTTTGAACAGGATGCGGCTGCGGACGATGGGGGTTTCAAAGTCGTGTACGAGGTTTGCGGCGTGCCACAGGATTTCGCGGGACTGATGGCGGGCGAAGTAGGCGGAACCGAGCGCGTTCCATAGTTTTTTCTGCTGTTTTTCGGGGACGGCAGCGCGGGTGAGTAAATCGGCGGCTTCTTGTTGGCGGCGGCCGAAGAGGGCGTGCGGGTTGCCGCCGTTGCCTGCGAGGTAGCGGCCGGCGGCATGGAACAGGCTTTCCAATAGGCTGGCGCGCCATGCGTTCCAGAGTTTGGGATTGGTGCCGCGGATGTCGGAAATGGTCAGAAGGTAGAGTGCGCTGAGGCGTTCGTGGGTTTGTACGCGTTTGCAGAAGGCATCGAGTACGTCGGGGTCTTGGATGTCTTCTTTTTGGGCGACGGTGGACATGAGCAGGTGGTTTTCGACCAGCCAGGCGAGCAGGTCGCTTTCTTCTTCGGTCAGGAAGTGGTCGGCGGCAAATTGGCGCGCGTCTGCGATGCCTTGTATGGCATGGTCGCCGCCGCGTCCTTTGGCGATGTCATGGAAGAAGGCGGCGAGATAAAGGATGTCTTGTTTTTCAAAGGACTGCATCAGTGCAGAGGCGTAAGGCAGCTCGTGGCTGTGCATGTCTAGGGCAAGGCGGCGGACGTTGCGGACGACGGCGAGGATGTGGTCGTCCACAGGATAAATGTGGAACAGGTCATGTTGAAGCAGTCCGACGATTTTTTCCCATGCGGGCAGATAGCGGCCCAACACGCCGTAGAGGTTGAGAAAGCGCAGGGTTTGGGTCAGCCCGTTGCCGCTGCGGAAAAAGCCGGCGAAACGGCGGCGGTTTTCGGGATTTTGGTAGAAGCTGCGGTTGATTTTGCGCGTCGCGCCCCACCATGCGCGCAGGGTTTGCGGTTCGAGCGCGGTAATGTCGTTGCGCTGCTGCATGATTTCGACGATTTTGAAAATGTGTTCGGGTCGTCTGAAAAAAATATCGGTGTGCCGCGCGGCGATTTGGTTGTTGACTTGGATGTAGTCGTCGTCAATCCGCAGGGTAACGCGCATCGGCGTCGAGGAAACGCGGCTTTGCAGCATAGGCGTGAGGATGCCGCTCAGTTGTTTGACGGTTTTAATCGTGCGGTAAAACACGCGCATCAGTTCTTCGCTTTGACGGCGGAGATTCAAGCCTTGATAGCCCATGCTTT
Organism: Neisseria sp. Marseille-Q2251; assembly: GCF_940793045.1. Classification (NCBI taxonomy): domain Bacteria; kingdom Pseudomonadati; phylum Pseudomonadota; class Betaproteobacteria; order Neisseriales; family Neisseriaceae; genus Neisseria; species Neisseria sp. Marseille-Q2251. The sequence continues at coordinate 111,626 of NZ_CALNWV010000004.1, read as the reverse complement.
CGGCGACTTGCGGCTGTAAATCGAACAGCAGGCGGTCTTCGGCGCGCTTTGCGTTTAAATGCAGATGGATGCGGATGTGGGCGAGGCGACGGTAGCCGTGTGAAAGCATGCCGGCTTCGGTGCGCGTCAGAATGCCTTGTTTGACCAGCGCAGGAAGGTTGGCAGCCAAGCCTTGCGCTTTCGCTATCCAAAGCAGGGTATGGATGTCGCGCAGACCGCCGGGACAGCTTTTGATGTTCGGTTCCAATACCGTTCCCGAACCTTGCGATTTGGCATGGCGGTGTTCCATCTCTACCAGTTTTGCTTCGATAAACGCCGCTACATTGCGTTGCGCGTTCATTTTTTCCGTCAACTCGTCTGCTGTCTGGCGGTTGCCGAACAAAAAACGAGCCTCTAAAAACGCCGTGTCCCCCGTAATATCATCGCGCACGCTTTCGCACAGTTCGTCAACACTGCCGCTTTTGACCGACGGCGAAAGTTTCATGTCCCACAAATCCTGTACAAAAGCCGCGATTTTCTCTTTGAGGTCGTCTGAAACGGTTTCAGACGACACGACCGCCAAATCCAAATCAGAATAAGGATACAGCTCGCCGCGCCCGAAGCCGCCGGTTGCCATCAGGCATAAAGCGATGTTTTGAAAATGCTCCGCCCACAGTGCCGCCAGCAAGGTTTCGACTGCCGCCGTGTATTCCCTGAAAAATACCGACACACGGTTGGCTTTCAAATAATGCGCTTCGGCGGCGGCACGCTGCTGTTTGAAGGTTTCCAATGCTGAAGACAGGTTTGCAGACATTTTTTATTCTTTCGAGTTATGGGGAGAGGGGAGGTGGATGATTCGGCGGTCAAATATCGTTTTCAGACGACCTCTGTTGGGCATCAGAGGGATTGGTCATCAGGTTTAGCAGCTCCTGCGGCGGCAGCAGCAACTGATACGCCGCCACGCCCAAAGCCGTCGCCATCTTTTCAATATTCGACAACGCAATGTTCCAGCGTTTGCGCTCCACAGCCGATACATAAGTCCTGTCCAAACCGCATTGCCGCGCCAACTCTTCCTGAGACCAACCCTTATTCACGCGGAAAAGCCGCATGTTGTACGCCAATACCGCCCGTAAATCCTGTTCATTAGGCAGTTCGGCAGGCGGAGTCAATTTATTGCTCATGATTTTGTTTCCGGATAAATGGTTAAAGTTAAGAATTTGCTGTTACGGATTTTACTTCACATAAAAGCCAAAAAAAAGGGGTGGCAACAGCCACACCCAAACACACACACATCAAGAGGAAAGAGATAGAGAGTATTAAATCAAAGCAGATGTATCATCTACTGATCAGAAAATCTTGAGGACTTTGAGAAATGTCGTCTCAGTTCCAATGTCGGCGATTATAAATGAAACTCAATTTGGAGCTTTGATTCAAATCAAGTCTGAGGATTATTTATAAAATAAATTTTAAAGATAGGTTATGTTAATTGAAAACAGGGGCAGATTGAAGGCAATTCATCTATTTTTATTTTAGATTGTGAACAAAATCCGTGCATCCTGCCGAAAATTCCTCTATAATGCCTGCTCATTCGGAATGTAGCGCAGCCCGGTAGCGCACTTCGTTCGGGACGAAGGGGTCGGAGGTTCGAATCCTCTCATTCCGACCAAATATCAAAACCTGCTTTGATTTCATGATCAAAGCAGGTTTTTTCATATCGTAGATTCGAGTATGGACACTGCAATTTTAACAAGGTAGAAAATGACAATGGATTGCCGGTGTATCCAGCTATATCCCCTGTTTTATTTTCAGACGACCTTCATATTCATGGTTATCCTCTGAAAAATACAAATTTACTAGATATATCCACTATACTGCTTTTTGATATTCAGTTAAGAACCGTTAATCCGTTCGCGTATAATTCCAAGTTTTCTCAATAAGGCAGATGGTGTTTTATGTCTTCCAACCAATCCCGTCAAACTTGGTCCAACCGTTTGACTTATATCCTTACCGTTGCCGGCGCGACTGTCGGTTTCGGCGCGACGTGGCGTTTCCCGTATTTGGTCGGTGAAAACGGCGGCGGCGCGTATGTGTTTTTATTCTGTATCGCCATGTTTGTTATCGGTATTCCGATGATTTTGGTGGAAAACGTCATCGGACGGCGCAAAGGTGTGAACGCGCTGGATGCGTTCGGCGGCTCGATGAACGGCAAACCTGTCGCCAAAATTTGGAAACTGGTCGGCTGGATGGGCTTGATTGGTGCGTTTGGCATCATGGCGTATTACATGGTACTCGGCGGCTGGGTGATCAGCTATATCGTTAATATTATTGGTGGAAATCTGAATATTTCCAGCCCTGTCAGCGGCGAAATAACGAAAAACTTTTTCACTGAACATATCGAAAACAGCCCTTGGGAAATTGCGTTCTACACTTTCTTGTTTGTTGTTGTGAACCAATGGATTTTGGTCAAAGGCGTCATCGGCGGCATTGAAAAAGCGGCGAAATACCTGATGCCGCTGCTGTTTTTATTCCTGATTGCCATGGTCGTGCGCAACGTTACCCTGCCGGGCGCGATGGAAGGGATTACTTTCTATCTGAAGCCTGACTTCAGCAAGATTACCGCCAAACTTTTCGTCTTCGTTTTGGGACAAGTATTTTTCGCCCTGAGCTTGGGTTTCGGCGTGATGATTACCTTGTCCAGCTATCTGGATAAAAACGAAAATCTGGTTCAAACCGCAGTCATTACGGCAATTACCAATACTATCATCGCTGTACTTGCGGGCTTTATGATTTTCCCGTCACTTTTCAGCTTCGGCGTCGCCCCCAATTCCGGTCCGACTTTGGTATTCCAAAGTTTGCCGATTGTGTTCTCGAATATGTGGGCTGGACCTGTGTTCGCCGTGATTTTCTTCTCGTTGCTCCTGATTGCCGCGCTGACAACTTCGCTGACGATTTATGAAGTATTGATTACGACGATTCAGGAGAAAACCAAAATCCGCCGTACCGCCGCGATTACGATTGTATTGGCTGCCATCTTCATCTTCGGCAACATTCCGTCCATTTTGAGCTATGGCCCGTGGAAAGACGTTTCCGTGTTCGGCAAAAATATTTTCGATGCTTTTGACTACATCAGCGGCAACATCTTGTTTATGCTGACCGCTCTCGGTTCCGCGCTGTTTGTCGGTTTCGTGATGAAGGACGAAGCGAAGGACGAATTGCTTTATAAAGGCAACCATACGACGGTCAATATTTGGTTTGCCTATGTAAAATACCTTGTGCCGTTGGTGATTTTGCTGATTTTCGTCAGCAACCTGTTGTAATGGCATATAAGGTCGTCTGAAAATTTGAAACTGCCAAAATTCTCGGCGTAGTTATAAAAGCCGGGTTCTGTAAATAACAGAGCCCGGCTTTTTTTTATTTTAAACTGCATCGAGCGCGATTTTTTTTGCGTTCAGATATCTGTAAAGGGGTAAGTGTATTATGTATGCATACATGAAAAGTGGTGTTTGCGTGGTTGAAAAGACCAGTCTGTATAGAGAAACTTAGAAGAAGGGGTCGTCTGAAACGGAGGATTATTACATTAGGTTTACGGTTGCTTAAATCTACAAAGTTGGCTGCTTGTGATAAAGTTACGTTTGATTATGGCCGTATGAATTCTGATGCGGCTTTTTTGTACACAAAGGATTGTTATGTTGCTGTCCCCAACCCGCGCCCGCACCATTGCCGCTGCGGTCATGATGTTGTTTGCGGTGCAAGTTTCCGCCGCCAGACAGGATAATGCCGTCGAGGTGAAAACACCTAAAGACGTGAAACAGATTATTCAAAAGAGAAACCGCTTTACGCCTGACGAATTCAAGGCCGAGCAAGCCCGCCGAGTGAATATACAAAACCGTGCAAATCAGATATTTACCTTGTTGAGCGGCGAAATACTGCTGCAAAAAGGTGATGCCGGTACGGCGTTGGCAACATACATGATGATGTTGAACAATACCAAATCGCCGGAGGTGGCGGAGCGTGCTTTGGAAATGGCGGTTTCGCTTAATGCGTTCCAGCAGGCAGAGATGATTTATCAAAAATGGCGTGAAATCGAACCTGTTCCGGGTAATGCGCAAAAACGTATGACCTGGCTGCGCAATATCTTGCTGGGGCAGGGCGATAAGACCTTGAATGGTTTGGATGATATTTTGGCCAATGCCAGCGAAGAACAGAATCAGCGTATTTTCCTGCTGTTGGCTCAAGCGGCAATCCAGCAGCCGGGGTTGGCAGAGAAAGCTTCGTCACAAGTTCACAAAGAAGCTTTGAAATATAAAGATTTGCCCGAGGCTGCGATTGCCGATGTGATTTTCAGCGCGCAAGGCGGTAAAAAGAAGCATGCCATTGCGGCATTGCAACGTTTGGCAGGGCTTGATGCAGAGATGCTGCCGCCGACTTTACTGACTTTGCGGCTGATGGCGCAACGCAGTCCCGAGATATTAAATGGTTTCTTCGATCAAACCGATACGCGCAATCTTTCGCCCGTATGGCAGGAGTTGGAAATCGTTAATCTGATTTCCAATAAGCAAAACGACAAAGCCTATGCGCGCCTGCGTACGCTGTTGGAAAACAATCCGAATCCAGACCTGTATATTCAGGCGGCGTTGTTGGCAAACAATCGCAAAGACGATATTTCGACAATCATCAATTATTTAGATAAAGCGTATAACATCGGAACAAGCGAGCAGCAAAGCCGTGCCGCTCTGATTGGTGCGATGGCTTATGCCGATGTTAAGGACTATCCCAAAGCCAAACAATGGCTCGCCAAAGTGGTTGCCCCCAGTTATGTTTTTGATAAAGCAGTTTTTAGTGCCTCATTAGAAGCCGAACAAGGAAACGGTAAGGCAGCCTTAGCGGAAGCGCGTAGGGCGCAAAGCCTGCCCGAGCAGGAGGGGCGTTATTTCGGCAGTAAGGAATTGCAACGGGTTACCCTGTTTGCTTTGTCCAAACACGATAATTTGCAAGAGGCTTTGTCCGAACTGAATAAAATGTTGCCCAAAATCAGCCGACAGCCGGATGCAGCGGAGCAGTTGCCTGATGCTTTGTACCAACGCGCTATGATTTATGACCGTATGGGCGATCAGGGCAAAGCCATTGCCGATTTGCGCCGTGTAGTCGAATTGGCACCGGATAACGCCAACGGTTTGAATGCTTTAGGCTATATTTTGCTTTCTCCGACCAAGGAGCATTTAGACGAAGCCTTCAAATTGATTCAGGCTGCTTATCAAATCGAACCGGAAAACCCTGCCATCAACGACAGTTTGGGCTGGGCGTATTTCCTGAAAGATGATGTGCAAACCGCATTGCCTTATTTGCAATATGCGTTTGAAAAATATCCTGATGCAGAAGTTGCTGCACACTTGGGCGAAGCATTGTGGGCATCTGGAGATCAGGAAAAAGCCAAAAAAATATGGACGGACAGCCTGAAGGGTGAAGGTGATATGAAAATATTGCGGGAAACCATGAAGCGTTTTGGCGTGGAAGCGGCTCCTAAACCAGCGAAAAAAGCCCAATCGGGACGTTCCGTAAAAACGAAATAATGAAAGGGGTCGTCTGAAAACAAGGCTTTGGAAGAAGCTGGGATGATAGACAGTTTTCAGACGACCTTTTGGGAGTATTTATGAAATTACAAACCATTGTATCTATTGCAACACTGACTTTGCTTGCCGCTTGTGTGCATCCTAATTTGTCTCAACAAAATGATTGGAAGCCGGCAGAGAATGTCAATGATTTTACTGCAGACGGAAGATTGGCAGTAAAAGTCGAAGAAAAAGGCTCTTACGCCAATTTTGACTGGTCCTATCAAAATCAAGTCCAAACCATTAGCGTCAATACGCCTTTGGGCAGTACGGTCGGACAGTTATGTCAAGACAATCAAGGCGTATTGGCTGTAGACAGTAAAGGTCGAGTCTATCAGGCAGAAACAGCAGAAGAGCTCAGCAACAAACTTTTGGGCTATGAGTTGCCTGTTCAATATCTGCATATTTGGGCGGATGGCAAACGCGTTGCCAATGCACCATATCGATTGTTGCCTGATGGCCGTTTGGAACAATTTGATTGGACTATTACACGTAGCACCAATAGCGAAGGCAAGCCGAAAATCCTTCAATTGGAAAATGCTAAATTAAATGTCCGCCTGGTATTTGACGAAGTCAACCACGAACCTGCTGCCAGCGATCAGACTCAATGTGCAGCCCGCCTTAAAAAATAAAAAAAGAGCTTGATATGGATATTCCTGCCGACGCTCAAGCCTTTCCCGCGCCTGCTAAGTTGAATCTCGATTTGCGTATTACGGGCAGAAGGGATGACGGATACCATAATTTAGAAAGTATTTTCTGCCTTATCGGGCTGTATGATACCGTCTGCCTGAAACCACGAGACGATAAAAAGATTATTCTGCATAATCCCACCGAAGGTATTCCCTGCGAACAAGATTTGGCTTATCGTGCCGCACTTTCTTTGCAGCAACATACCGGTTCCTGTCGTGGTGTGGAAATCTGGTTGGAGAAAAAGATTCCGACAGGGGGAGGATTGGGCGGAGGTAGCTCCGATGCGGCAACCGTGTTAACCGTATTAAATCAATGGTGGCAATGTCGGCTGACAAGGCAGGAGTTGATTGATTTGGCGGTCGGTTTGGGTGCGGATGTGCCGTTTTTTGTTTTTGGGCAAAGTGCTTTTGCACGAGGAATCGGTGAACAATTAGTCAAAATAGAAATTCCTAAACAATGGTATGTGATAGTCAAACCGTCGGTACATGTTTCTACGGCTAAAATTTTCTCGCATGAGAACTTGACACGAAATTCCAAACCAAGCATAATGCCGACTTTCCAATCTTTGCAGCCATTCAGGAATGATATGCAGGCTGTTGTTTTTCAGGAGTATCCTGAAGTTTGGAAAGCTTATTGTGAATTATCTAAATATGGTCCTACATTAATGACAGGGTCTGGAGCATGTATATACCTCTCTACGGATAGTCAGCAAGAAGCAAACAATATATACCAACAAGTTTTACAATCATATGAAGCATATTGTGTTGAAGGTTTAGACTCTCATCCTTTGTTTCAAATGATTTGATAAAGTTGGGGAGTCGTCAAGCGGTTAAGACACTGGATTTTGATTCCAGCATGCGAAGGTTCGAATCCTTCCTCCCCAGCCAAATCCCTTTGTTGGGGAGTCGTCAAGCGGTTAAGACACTGGATTTTGATTCCAGCATGCGAAGGTTCGAATCCTTCCTCCCCAGCCAGCACCCTTTATTGGGGAGTCGTCAAGCGGTTAAGACACTGGATTTTGATTCCAGCATGCGAAGGTTCGAATCCTTCCTCCCCAGCCAAATAAGAGCGTGTAAGTTTCCTTACACGCTCTTTTATGTTGAAAATCAGTGATAACGCTGAAAAGCTTTGTTTGATAGTGATAAATTTGGATTGGGATAGAGCAAAGCAGCGATGTAACGCTACAAATTTAATTCACTATGCCGTTCATTGTGCGTATAATAACGCCCGTAATGTCTTGGACATAGGCAGAGGGAAGCATGACGTTTTCTGAGCGGAAGTTAAACATAAAATCAGGTGAAGATATGGCTGCATACGACAGTTTGATGGTATTTACCGGTAATGCAAATCCGGAATTGGCACAACGTGTTGTCAAACACTTGGATATTTCGTTAGGCGAAGCCTCCGTATCCAAATTCTCAGACGGCGAAATCGCCATCGAATTAATGGAAAACGTTCGTGGTCGTGATGTTTTCATTCTGCAGCCTACTTGCGCTCCAACCAACGACAACCTGATGGAAATCCTGACGATGGCTGATGCGCTAAAACGCGCTTCTGCCGGTCGTATTACTGCAGCAATCCCTTATTTCGGCTATGCCCGCCAAGATCGCCGCCCGCGTTCTGTGCGCGTTCCGATTTCCGCCAAACTGGTGGCAAATATGTTGTATTCCGCAGGTATCGACCGTGTTTTGACTGTTGATTTGCATGCCGACCAAATTCAGGGTTTCTTTGATATCCCTGTCGACAACATCTATGCCACTCCTATTCTGTTGAATGACATCAAACAGCAGCGGATTGAAAACTTGACCGTAGTCAGCCCGGATATTGGCGGCGTAGTCCGCGCCCGCGCTGTGGCCAAATCATTAAATGCCGATTTGGCGATTATCGACAAACGTCGCCCGAAAGCCAATGTGGCTGAAGTTATGAACATCATCGGTGACATCCAAGGTCGTACCTGTCTGATTGTAGATGACATGATTGATACCGCGAATACTCTGTGTAAAGCCGCCGTCGCTTTGAAAGAGCGCGGAGCGGAGCGTGTCTTGGCATATGCCAGCCACGCCGTATTCTCCGGAGAGGCAGTCAGCCGTATTGCCTCGTCTGAAATCGACCAAGTTGTCGTTACCGACACCATCCCTTTGTCTGAAGCGGCCAAACAATGCGACCGTATCCGTCAAGTGACGATTGCCGGCCTTTTGGCTGAAACGGTCCGCCGCATCAGCAATGAAGAATCCGTCTCATATCTTTTCAATGAAGAAGTGATGACAGGCAGCATGTTGCTGCCATAACCCCGAAGCCGTCTTAAGCTGGTCGCGGCCGATGACGGTAGTTTTATTTAATTTGGAGTATTTAACATGACTTATGAAATTCAAGCCTCTGTTCGTGAAGCACAAGGCACTGGTGCGAGCCGCCGCCTGCGTCGCGAAGGCCAAATCCCCGGCATTTTGTACGGTGAAGGTCAAGAGCCCGTTGCAATTGCTGTGGATCACAAAACCGTATTCTACGCATTGGAAAAAGAATCTTTCCACACTGCACTGATCAAACTGTCTCTGAACGGTGAAACCAAAGACGTTATCGTCCGCGATTTCCAAATGCACCCGTTCCGTCGCGAAGTTCAACATATCGACTTCCAAGCTGTTAAAGCTGACCAACCTGTACGCATCCGCGTTCCTCTGCACATTGTTAACGCTGAAAGCTCTCAAGCCGTTAAACTGCAAGGCGGTCGCGTATCTCTGTTGAACACTACTATTGAAGTGGTTGCTTTACCTGCCAATATCCCTGCATACTTGGATCTGGATTGCGCTAAAGTTGTCGCCGGCGACATCTTGCACTTGTCTGACATCCAATTGCCTGAAGGTGTAGAAAGCGTTTCTCTGAAACGTAACGAAAACCTGGCTGTTGCTACCGTTACCGGTAAAAAACGCTAATCATCGTTTCAAGGATGATTTGAAAAAACTGCACTAGTGATAGTGCAGTTTTTGTTTTGTTGTCGCAAGGTAGTTTTTGATTGAACTTCAATAAAAAAAGCATTGCAATAGAGAGTTGCAATGCTTTTTTGTTATACCTCGCACCAATCTGCTGATTCTTGCCTTTGCATCAATGCGTTGGCTTGGCTTAAATGCAAGTCGCTCAGTACGGCGTTAGTTGCGCCAGCAGCAACTTTTTCCCGTGCAATCAAAATGGTATGGGGGAAATAGGTTCGGACTTGTTCGTAATCATGCAAAACGGCGATGATGGCTTGACCTTCTTCATGGCATTGTTTTAATACGTCTAGCAATGCGTAAGTTGTCCGGGCATCTACCGCGTTAAAAGGTTCGTCCAAGAGCAAGAAGTTAGCGTTTTGAGCCAGCATCCGCGCAAATAGGACGCGCTGGAATTGCCCGTTGGAAAGGTGGGCGATTTGACGGTCGGCAAGATCCTGAACGCCGACGCGCTCCAATGCAGCCATCACCCGTTGGTGTTGTTGGGCGTTCACGCGGCCAAAAAAGCCTATTTCGTACCATAAACCCATCGCGGCAAGCTCAAAGACAGTCATGGGCTGGCTGCGGTCAATGTCCGACTGCTGGGGCAGATAGGCGATATCTTTACGTTGCAATCCTTCAAGGGACACTTTGCCCGTATCGATGTTTTGAAGTCCCATAATGGCTTTGAGCAGCGTGGATTTTCCCGCACCGTTGGGACCGAAAATTGCCCACATGCTGTGGTCTTCAAAAGTAATATCGATATGGTGGATGGCAGGGCGGCGTTGGTAGCTGACCGTCAGATTTTCTACCTTGATGCTCATGATGCGACTGCCCAAAAATATATTGCCCATAATGCTGCAATTGCAAGAAGGGCAATCAGCAGCCGTTGGAATAGGCCGGTTAAGAGAATGGAATTCATAAGTCGTAAAGCATTCAGACGACCTTAAGGTGATGAGTTGGCGCAAGCAGATAAGAACATCGGCGGCATATAACAAATTTTGATTTTGCTATGAAACTAAAGTAATGCGCTACCGAATTATCGGTCTGCTCTAAGAGAGGGATAGGTCGTCTGAAAGAAAGTAAATGAGTTTTGAGATGATACTGTATAACATTCTGACTGTAAATTTGTTTTTGACAATACAAGATTGAAAAGGAGGCGGCATGGTTTGTTTGACGCTTGGGGTCGTCTGAAAATGTTTTTCAGACGACCTTTTTGATATTGGATGGGGTCACACTATCCGTGTTTGAACATGGCTACCCGCATCAGTTTGATTTTTATTTTTGCGCCTTCTGATTGACTTTATTGTTGAGTGAACGCAACTGGTGTGCTACGAAATCCTTGGCAGCCTCTACTTGGGACGGAACGGTCGGGTTTTCTCCGAAATATGAGATTTTCGGCAGCGGGCTGAGGAAGCTGTCGATGTCTTGCGGGGTGAGGAAACGGCCGTGCAGGTCGAAGCCGACGTTTAAGGCGCGGCCGGGGATTTCTGCTAGGCGGTCGTGCAAATGGCCGTACAGGTGATACCAGCCTCTGTGGCAGCCGTCCCATTCGTTAATCGGGTAGTGGAACAGAATCAGTGTGTTGTCTATCTCGTCCAATTTGAGTTTACGGTAGGTTCGGGCGGATGACAGCAGCGGATGACCGTCGTGTTTGATGGTTTCAAACAGGTATTTGTTGTGGCGGCGGATGATGTCGTCGTGGTTGCCGTAAATCAGGTGGTGCTTGCCGTTGAGGCGCGATAGGACGGCTGCGATTTTTTTGATGTCGTGGGCGAAAGATAAATCGCCCAAGTTGTATACGTCATCGTCGGGGGAAACGGTGTTGTTCCATGTTTCGATCAGGTATTCGTCCATGTCGGCGATGTTGTCGAACGGACGGAACTGCGGACAGAATTTGGCAATGTTTTTGTGCGAAAAATGTAGGTCGGATGTGAAAAAGATTTTGCTCATGTTGCGTTTCCTGTGATTTTTCGATGCGGTTTATGGTGCGGCTGTCCGGCTTGAACTGTCTTGCAAGCGGGCGTATGCTGGGTTTGTTTATTATGTGATTGAGGAGTATGTATGCGTTTGGTTATTGCCGCGCCTGCCAACGGCGCACTATTAAAAGACGCGCTCAAAGCGCATTTGCAAAACGATCCGCGTGTCGGTAGTTTGGTTGATTTATCCTCGTCGGACGGAACGTATCCGCAGCTTTCGTTTGCGGCGGCGCAGGAAGTGGCGGCGGGACGTGCTGACCGCGCGCTGTTGATTTGCGGTACGGGCGTGGGTACGGCGATTGCCGCCAATAAGGTACGCGGCATACGGGCGGCGACGGCGCACGATTTGCTTACCGTCCGCGGCTCGGTGGAAAACTACGACGCGCAGGTGTTGTGCATGGGGCAGAATGTGATTGCCGCGCCTGCCGCTTGGGCGCTGGTGGATATTTGGTTGGATTTGCGCCACGACACAAGCAGCAGTTATGCGCCTAAGGTTGGCGAAATCGAGGCATTCGAACGCGGGGCGTAAGCGCATTATTGTTTTGGTTTTATAGCGGATTAAAATAAAAATGAGACAAGGCGGCAACGGGTGCCGTGTACGGATAGTACATAAGGGCGTTGGCAACGCCGTATCATTGCAATTTTAATCCGCTATAAACAGACGACCTTGTTGTACCCTGCCATCAAGGTCGTCTGAAAACGTTTAAACGCTTATTTTCCGCTTTTGCTGCAAGGATGTTGTTCGCTGTTGTCGCAGACGGTAAATTTGCGCAGCTGATCCAAAGCGTTGTGTATTTCTTTCTTGTTCGGCGCGTAGCGGAAGGCGTATTGTTTCACATACAGGCTGTCATTGCCTTGTATTGCCTTGAACCAAGTGTATTCGGGTTTGCCGGTTTGCGGGTTGTGTTCGCAGGTAAGCTGCCACAGGGCGCCGGAATAGCCGTTTTCTTCGCCTTCAATTATGGGATTGAAGCTGCTTTTGGGGCAGGCATTCTGCCATAAGTTTGCCATATTGTTTCGGAATCCCTCTGCACCCGGGTTTGCGCCTGCCATGGATTGCAGGGTGATCATTTGTGTCCAGTTGTCGACGGTCTGTTTTTGCGGTACCAGCTCGACCATGATCATGCCGTTTTGTTGGGTTTGATAGCCGATTTTGAAGTCTTTGGGCGGTTCACCGAAAGACGCTTTCTCCGCAGCTTGCGCCGCCTGTGCTGCCAGAGGGAGCATTACGGCGGCAAGCATCAATTTTTTGACAATATTGGTTTTTTTCATCGTTTTTCCTTTTGCAATAATGAGGGGCGGATGAAACAAAGCATCCGCCGCCGTCATATTATCACAAGCGTCTAGCGTTTTCAGACGACCTTACAGTTGTCTTAAAAATGCTTGAATAAACGCAATCTTATCCAGTTCAGGCATGGCGTTGAACGTTTCGCGATGCTCGTGGATGTGGTCGATTAAGGGGTAAAACTCTTCATCGACGTGGCGTTTGTCGAGCTTGCGTCCGATGTTGCCTTCGTTGCTTCGTCCCAGAAACTTGGAAATCAAGTAATACGGCGATTTGAGTTTGAACAGCATTTCGCCGTTTTGCGCATCAAATACCATAAAGCCTTCGTGTTCCACGTTTTTCAGACGACCTTTCAGCTCGCCGAACGTAATGTTTTTCAGCGTTTCGGGGCGGCGGATGCCGTATTGTTTGCCGATTTCGTCCAATTCCGCTTCAGAAAATTGACGACCTGTCGCCACGTCGATGCAGCCGATTAGGGTTTCACCCAATTCTTCGCGGATGATGTGGATATCTTTCGCGTCTGTGATTTCAAACAAAAAAGTGTGATTCGGATAAGCGCGGAACAGGGTTTCGTATTGCGCGCAGTGTGCGGCGGTCATGTCGGCAAACGCGCTATCAAGCGAGCCGGTGGTCGAATACAGCACTTTGCCGTCAAACGCCGCGCCGTGGGACGGGTGGTCGTCTGAAAGCGAGACGAAAGTGCAGCAGCCGAGGAAACCGTTTACTTTTACCACCGCATCCACCAATCGCTCGTCGCTAATGCGGATCGGATAACGGCTGCCTTTGGCAATACGTTCCGAATAATTGAACACTTTTTTAAACGGACGCACGATGATGCGGTTGTGCGCGTCGATAATCAAACCGCGCATTTCCAGCAGCGCATCGTCGAAGCGGTTGTCGTAGAACACGCTGCGGGCGTATTTCAACACGCGCAATTCGGGGTAACGTTTGGACGCTTTGGCGGTAAAGTTGCGGCTGCCGTGTTGCAGATAATTTTCGGTGACGAAGGTTTGCTGCGCTTCGTCAAACGACAAGGGTTGCTGCTGGAAAGCCTGCATTTGCTTGATTTTTTCCAGTTGTTCCGCGCTGGCGGGTTGTACGGCTTCAACGTGGATTTCGTTTGCCACACGGTTTTGGTTCAGCTTGATATACGCCGCCAACACATCATGCTCTTTCACGCCGTGCAGGTTGGGATAGAAATTGTGCATACGGTAGATTTCTGTTTCAAAACCGCTTTTTTTCGCCAGATCCAACAAATGGCGGCAACGCGAAGCCTTTTGGTTGGTGTTGGAATGGATGATTAGAATATTGCGGTTCGGATTTTGGCGTCCGATTTTTAAGGTTTCGGTCATCAAGGCATTACCGCGCTTCTGCGCCTTATCCACCGCCTCGCCCGACCAGCGGTACACGCCGTTTTCATCGGTCATGAACAAGTCGTTTTCAATATGGACGATTTCGGCATCACGGTACTTCGCTTTAAATTCGGCGGCTTTTTGTTCGGCGAAAGTCGATTTTCCCGAACCTTGGTGTCCACGGATTAAGATGAATTTTTGCATGGTGTTTGGTTTCCTTATTTGGATTTTCAGACGAGGTTTGTCGTAGGAGGTCGTCTGAAAACAATACGGGCGATTTCCTTATCGATTTTTTCCGCCAACAAACGGACGGGATAACTTTGCCAATCGGGATAACGGCGGCTGTGATAACAATGCCAATAGCTGCGGATACGGTCTTTCTGCTTTTGCCAATAAAGCGGGTTGTCAGCGAAGAAGCGTGCCAGAGCAGCGGCGTTGTTTTCGAAAAATACGGCAACGTCAAATTGTATCGGCAAAACGTATTCGCCGAGCAACTGTGCGGCAAAAGGCAGGACGAACTCAGGCTGTCCGGCGGCGAGCAGCTGTTTGAAATACCGTTCGCGAACATGACCGTCGTGATGGCGGGTATTCAGACAGTGTGCCATCAGTTGCCGAACCTCGTTCCCTGTCGGATGAAAAACAACATATTGACGGCTGACGAGACGGATTGTCTGGTCGTCTGAAACAACGGTTTCCCCTTGGCGGACGGGCAAGCGGCTCCCGTAGGGCTGCCGTAAAATCAGCGTTTCTGCTTCATGCCGCAAGGTCGTGGGAAAGGTTTCAATCAGGGCAAGTTCGTCAGCATTCATGTTTGCCACTCAATCTTTTATCGGTAAGGTCGTCTGAAAACGTTGCAACCCTATTTTCAGACGACCCCTTGGCTAATTTACCGCCGCCAGCTCAGTTTTCTCAATCTCTTCCACCCAGAAATCCGCGCCCATACCTTGCTCGGCGAACGAGCCGATGAGCGTGAACACTTGGTCGGAGAAGCCCCCGATGTTCAAGATGTCATGGCGGTTTTGCGCTTGCGCGGTGGTGTAGGGCTGGATGTCCAAGCAGACGAGTTTGGCTTCGGGGCAGCGTTGTTTCAGGATGTCCCATTCTTTCATCAGGCCGGTTTTGCCGCCCCATTGTTCGCGGTCTGCCCAGCTTTCGTTATCAGACACGATAACAACCAAATCCACATCGGCTTTTTCGCGGTTCAGCATGGCGAGCGGTGCGCTGCATGCCGTTCCGCCGCCGCCGATATTGGCGAGTTTTTGGGCGTTGGTCATGATGCTGTCGCGCGGGTTGAGCTGCACGTTTACCGTGATTCGTTCAAACGGTATTACGCGGGCTTTCGGGTTGGTGCGCAACATGGCGGCGGACACGAGTGCGGCGATGTCGATGCAGCGGGTTTTGCTGGTTGCGCTGCCGCGATAGCCGGTAGCCGAGCTGTGCATGGAACCGGAGACATCCGGGCAAACCACGACTTTGCCTCGGATGGCCGGTACGTTTTGTACGGCGGTTTCCATCGCGTCTTGCAGCGCTTCGCAGATTTCAAACGGCATCTTTTCGGATGTCGCCTGATACGCGGTCAGCAATTGGTAAGGCAGGACGCGGGCGCGGCGGATGGCGGTTTTGTCGCGCAGTTTTTCTGCCACCATTTTGATGTTTTTGCTTTTCGCAAACACATCGTGGCGCAGGAAAGTGTTCAGGTTTTGGCGAACCTGCTGCCATGAGCCGTTGCGGGCGATTTGCGCCCAGTCGCCGCTGTTCAATTCCAAGGCAGTGAGCATTTGGAAGGGAACGTCGGGCAATGCGCCTTGGCGGCTTTGCTTGTAGTCTTCAAAGGCGCGGGTAATGGGCGGCAATGCTTCGCGGTCGTACGGTTTGCCGATAAGCCACGCAAACCAGGCGGCGCGCCATGCTTCACGCGGTTTGGGGTGCACCATTTTGACCACGTCCGCCAGCGACGGGGCGTTGCCGATGGCTGCGTTCAACAATTGTTTTTCAGTGGTGGTCAAAAGCCAAGTCTGCATCAGTTTTTTCGGACGGTTGCCGAAGGATTTTCTGCCGACTGCGCCGCTGCGGATGATTTGTGCGAAGTTGCGCAACATTTTACCGTTGTCCGCCACTTGGTCGAATACGCGGGCAAGCATGTTCACGTCTTTTTGCGCCAACACGGCAAGCAACAGCGCGGGCATGTCTTTCATGAAGCCTTTTTGACGGGCGTACACGGCGGTTTTGGCGATAAATTCGGCATCCAGGTTTTCCGCCAATTCCAATACTTGTTCAAGCTGGTCTTGCGCATCGGTGTAGTAGGTGCTGTTCAGGCAGCCGGTGGCGGCAAGCTGGGCGAGCTGTTGTTTGGGTGTCAGCGTGTAGGCCATGCCGCCTGCTTCGTTGCGGGTATTGGCGGCAGTCAAACGGGTTTTAACGGATTGGAACAAGGTGGTGTTAGCCATTTTCATTTCCTTTTGTGTTGTTGTTTTTGGGTGGTCTGATGTTTTAGCTTTATAAAAGCAGCGTTTCAGACGGCCTCGAATGGGTGGCGGCGTGGCGGCTAATATTTGAAGGGATACGGTTTTTTAACGTGGAAGGTTAATGTAATCCCTTCAGGCATCCGCCTGCCGCCGTAAAAAAAGGGGGGGGGGGCGGCTAGTCTGTGGCAGGATTTCTGCTTCGTATTATTAGTACGACGATTGTTTATCCAATGTAATCCTGCCGGCATCCGCCCGTAAAACTTGTAAATATTGGTTTTAACTTCATTGAAGCTGTACTTTCAGACGACCTTTCGCTTTCAATCATGCAGCGGATACATGCCTGCCGCACATAGGCTTTGCGGTCGTCTGAAAGAAGCAGCACAAGCATGCTTCCATAGCCGAACAGAAACTCTGCCTCTTTGCCCTGCGCCGTGCCGAGTATTTCGGCTTGGTGGAAGGTGCGGCCGTCTGAAAGCGCGATGTCGTAACGGCTGCCTTCCTTTATCAAACTGCATTCCGCTTCGGGAAAAGCCTGTTTCCGCCAAGCCTGCTCGCGTTTGCGGCTGCGGCTGTTTTGGAACGACCCGCAAACCAGAGTTGAAAAAACGATGACGCCGATGATTAGCCAAGTGTTCATATCTATTCCTTAAAGTCGGCTCAGTTTCAGGTAGCCTTCTTTCGGAAAAGGATGTTCTACCCATCTTTCCAAATATTCTTTTTCGCCGATATTCAGATAAATATCTTCTAAAATCAGACGGATATTTTCAGCCAATTCATACCGGCCTACTTTGCCGTGCCATAAGGTTTGTTGTGGACTGCGATTGAAGTTGAAACTGAAAAACCAGTCGTCTGAATAAATCAGCCTCACTTCGGCTTCGTTGCTTTGTTCGGCTGCAGATACCAGTAAGGCCAGTTCGCCAGGTTCGTCTAAAAACAGGACTTTCGCCTCAGTGATGCTGCCGCCGCTTTGCAGGGCAATTGCTAAATCACATAAATCTTTCAGCGAATCATGCAGATAGGAAACGGCTTGCTGATGGCTTTCTCCGCCATATTTCACGGTAACGCTTGCCCAGCCTGCATCATGCAGTTGATAAGCGATATGGAATGGTTCGGTCATGGCTATGCCTCCTTCAGGTCGTCTGAAAGTATCGATAAGGTGCAGCACGGCAAACAACGAGTTTTTGGAAACGCCTTATTGCTCTAACCGACTGAGCTACCCGCCGAAAGCGGGGCAGGACTCGAACCTGCGACGGATGTAGTTTCCAAGGCATTTGTCCGCCATACTGCGAAAAAGGTGGGCGGCTAGATTGGCAGGATTTACGCCGTTTCCGGCGGCGGGAATCGAACCCGCAATAACCGATCTGTAATCCTGCCGGCATCCGCCCGTAAGGGGTGGTACATCTGGCAACAAGAAGTAGAGAAATTTTTACGCGCTCTATCCTCTGAGCTACTCTGCCATAGTTGGCGGCAGAGGCGGGATTCGAACCCGCGACCTCGAGCGTTGGCAGGCTGTAATTCCTCCGGCATTTGCCGAATGCACCTAAAACGGTTTTCATCGTAGGTCGTCTGAAAAGTTTCAGACGGCCTTGAGTGATCAAGCGATACAGCAAGCCATCAACCATTCGGGGAAATAAGGCTGGCATTTGCCTGCTGAATCAGAAAAGGTGGGCGACTAGAGAAACAAGACGTCAACGCCTATTAGGCGAGGCAGGAGTCGAACCTGCAGAAACCTTGTAGTCTTGTCGGCATTCGCCCTGTAACGACACGGCAGCTAAAAATTTACGGAAAAATCTTTCCTATAGAACTGTATTTCCCGCGGCATCTGCTGCATCGTTACATTTACAACATAGCCAACAGCGTGCCAACGATAAAAAAATTTCAAAATTAATTTTTAATTTATTGAATATAAAGAAAATATATTTTAATGTGGTCTTTTGTGGCAAAAAGCGTAGAATGCTAAAAAATATAATTTTTGATAGTTATATAGAAAATAAGATAATTAAGGAGATGCGATGCGATTCGACGATTTGGATAAACACCTGCGGCAATACGAAACTGCTTACGATTTCTGCGTGCCGCAGGAAAATTTCATCGTAGTGCGCTTGGACGGACGCGGGTTTACACGGTTGACCAAGGAAATTTGGCAGTTTGAAGCCCCGTTTGACATCCGTTTCCGCGATTTGATGGCGCACACTGTCCAACATCTGATGCAATGCGGCTTCAATGTGGCGTACGGCTATTCCGAAAGTGACGAAATCTCGCTGCTGCTGCGCCGCGACGACGATACGTTCAAACGCAAAACGCGCAAAATCATTTCGGTATTGGCGGGCGAAGCCAGCGCCGCCTTTTCGGTAGCGCACGGGCAGCCCGCCGCTTTTGATGCCAGAGTTTGCGTTTTGCCGAACGAAAAATTGGTGGTCGATTATTTCCGTTGGCGGCACGAAGACTCATACCGCAACGCGCTCAACGCCCACTGCTATTGGATGCTGCGCAAAAAAGGCGAAAGCGTATCCCGTGCCACAGATGCCGTCAGCGGGCTGACACGCGCGCAAAAACACGATTTGCTGTTTGAAAACAGCATTAATTTCAACGAACTGCCCGCATGGCAGAAACGCGGCTTCGGCGTGTATTTTCAGACGGCCTTGAAAGAGGGCTTCAACCCGCAAACCGGCGAAAACGTGCAGGTGGAACGCCAAATCTTACATACTGATTTCGAGCTGCCTTTAGGCGATGATTACGGCGCATTTGTCTTGGAAAGAATCGTTTAGAGGTCGTCTGAAAATGAATACTCCTACAAAAGTACACATCCCTGCTGTTCTCATCATTGATTTGGAAGTTGATCCGAAAACCGACAAGCCGTTCAAAATCGGTGCATTCCGCCCCGACTCTGGTTTATTTTTTGAAAAAGCTTTTCGTGGAGAAAAGGGTTTTCATGCTGCCTTGGTTGAAATGGCGCATATGACTGATGGATTGAAGTGGCTGATGGGGCATAACTTTCTCGAACACGATTTGAAATATTTGAAGGCTGCAATGCCTGAAGCTGCATGGCTTAAATTGCCTGTTATCGATACGCTGCGGCTCTCGCCTTTGGCATTTCCGCAAAATCCGTATCATCGCTTGATCAAAAACCATAAGATCATCTCTTCTGAAATTAATTCCCCGCTTGCCGACTGCCACGCATGCTGGCAACTTTTCCAAGACCAATGCACGGCGTTCGGCAAAATCAAGGCAGAAAGTCCCGAAGAGTTTGAGTTGTGGGCGACCTTGTCCGACATGCCTCTGCCATACCAGATTTTAGATTGCATTACCATTCCCGAACGCGTCGTATGCCCTGATGTCAAGCGGCTGATCAGCACCATTTGGCTGATGATGCAGGACAACGATGACCAAGGTCGTCTGAAAGTTTGCCGCACTCGTTTTACGGAGTTGATGAAAACTGATATCCATAATCCTGATATATATCCCTCCCTCGGCTACGCTTTGTCGTGGTTAAAAGTTTCTGGTGGGAATTCTGTACTGGCACCGTGGGTGCGGCATCAATTTCCCGAGACGGCTCGGTTGATTGCCGAGTTGCGTGATTATGATTGTGGCAGTACGGAATGTCGTTATTGTCAGGATACGCTCAATCCAGATGTACAGTTGCAGCGTTATTTCAAACTGCCTACTTTCCGCGATGTAAAGGGATTTGATGGTGGACAACGTGCGGTGGTGCAATCCAGTATGAAGGGATTGCACACGCTGGCGGTGTTGCCTACGGGCGGCGGCAAATCCTTGTGTTACCAGTTGCCAGCGCTCAACCGCTACTACCGCAACGGAGGCTTGACAATAGTTGTTTCACCTTTGCAATCGCTGATGAAAGATCAATTGGACGGTTTGGAGAAAAAAGGTGCTACCTGCGCTGCTATGCTTAACGGCTTGGTTGAGGTGGTTGAACGTGCCCAAATTTTAGACAAAACCGCGTTGGGCGATATCGGCATCTTGTTCGTCGCACCTGAGCAATTCCGCAACAGAAGTTTCATTACTGCTATTTCACAGCGTCAAATCAACGGCTGGGTATTTGATGAGGCGCATTGCTTGTCTAAATGGGGGCACGATTTCCGTCCTGATTATCTATATGCAGTCAAATTTATTGCTGAATACAGCAAAAATAGTGGTGCGGTTGCGCCGGTCAGTTGTTTCACTGCTACCGCCAAGCCCGACGTCCTTGCTGATATTACCCACCATTTTCGAGAGGAAATGGGTATTGAGTTTCGCCAATTTATCGGTGACAACGCGCGCGACAATCTGTTTTACGATGTGCAGGAAATTTCAGACGACCTCAAAAAACAAAAAATCAACGAGCTGTTGCATCGTGAGCTTGATCATCAAAGCGGTGGAGCCGTGGTATTTGTCGGACGGCGTAAAAGTGCGGAAACCTATTCGAATTATCTGAAAGAACAAGGCTGGGCATGTGAGCATTTCCACGCCGGTTTAGGCAACAACGAAAAAGCCGATATTCAAAACCAGTTTATTGGCGGTAGTTTGCGCGTTATTGTCGCCACCAACGCCTTTGGTATGGGGGTGGACAAATCTGATGTGCGCCTAGTGATTCATGCCGAGATTACCGGTTCGCTGGAGAATTATTTGCAGGAAGCAGGTAGGGCAGGAAGGGATCAGGAAGATGCAAAATGCGTGTTGCTTTATGACGGAAAAGACGTGGATACGCAGTTTTCCATCAGCAAAATGTCGCAAATCGAATTGCGCGATTTGAAATCCGTGTGGAAGAAAGTCGGTTGGCTGAATCAGGCGGCATACGGCAAAGACCATTGCGGTGAAATCGTGGCAACAGGTGGCGAAATTTTGCGCGACACCGAGGAGCACATGAGTTTTGACAGCGATGATAGACAGGCAGATACCAAAGTCAAAACCGTGCTGGCATGGCTGGAACGCGCAGACTTATTGGAGCGTAAGGAAAATCAAACCCGTATTTTCCCCGCACGTTCAGGTCGTCTGAATCTAGATGAGGCGCTGGCGATTATTGAAAAAAACAAGTTCAGCAAGCGTATCTCGGAAATTTACCAAACTATTGTCGAAATCGTGTTTCAAGCGCCAGAAGATGCGCCTTTGAGTACCGACGATTTGATGCTGGCAACAGCATGCAGTTTCACTGAATTGCGCGGTCATCTAAAAAAACTGGAAGAATTGGACATTCTTACCAACGATACACACATGACCGTTATTTTGCGTACTGATAACAAAAAGCCTGCTGATAAACGTCTGGCGCAAGTTATCGCTTGGGAAGAGAAACTTTGGCAGATTTTAAAAAACGAAATTCCGGAAGCAGACCAAGGTATTTGGCAAAATCTCTCGTTGAGCGCTGTCTGCCACCAAATGCATGAAGCGGGTTTAGAAACCAATCCGGCTGAAATCAAACTTTTGATGCAGTCGCTCGCCGATGATAAGGCGGCACAGCAGACAAACAGCAGTGGAAGTTTTCAAATCCGCGATGTTGGCAACAACCTTTTGAAAGTGCGTTTCAAGAATTCTAAGAGCGACAGTTGGGAAAGCGTGCAAAACAACGCAGAGCTGCGCCGTAATATCAACCTGTGCCTCTTACCATTCTTGATGGCAAAAACCAACGGAGTGCGTCAAAAAGACGTAATGGTGGAAACCCGCATGGGTGAATTGGTACAACAGATTGCCGACGATTTGGTATTGTCGGTGCAAATCCCCGCCGACCGTCGTGAGCTTCTGCTCAAGCAGGCTTTGCTGTTTATGCACAAACAAGGTGTGATCAAACTCAACCACGGCATGACCATTCTAAGACATGCCATGACTATTATCCCTAATCCTGAAGCACTCTCAGCTAAACGCCAATATCTTGTGGAGGACTATAAACCACTTTCTGTTTTTTACAGCGAAAAACGTTTTCAAATCCATGTGATGCAGGAATACGCCCTTCGTGCATTGAAAAACCTTGCCGAAGGATTGAATTTGGTGCGTGATTACTTTGGCTTGGAAGAAAAGAATTTTAAAAATAAATGGTTTAAAGGTCGTCTGAAAGAATTGGACGAGCCTGCATCGCCACAAACTCTGCGCGAAATTACAGATGGGCTGAATGAGATGCAGAAAGCCGTTGTTACCGACCAAAGCAGCAGTAACCGTCTTATTCTTGCCGGACCGGGTTCAGGCAAAACGCGAGTTATTGTGCACCGTGTTGCTTACCTTTTACGGGTGCAACATGTTCCCGCATCCGCCATCATTGTATTGACTTTCAACCGTTTGGCGGCGCAGGAGGTCAAGCGCCGCCTGTTCGGACTGGTCGGTCCTCTTGCTGCTGCCGTTACGGTCATGACTTATGACGGTATGGCAATGCGGCTTTTGGGGGTGCGTTTCGATGGCAATAACCGTGAATATGGCAAAAGTCAGTTTAAAGAATGGTGCAGGCAGGCTGCCGCTATGCTTTCAGACGACCTTGAAAACGATGATGGTAGCGACGAGACACGCGAACGTATCATGGCAGGTTTCCGCTATATTCTGGTAGATGAATACCAAGACATCAGCGAAGAACACTACCGGCTCGTTTCTGCGCTTGCGGGTAGGAAGCGGGCTGAAGAAGACAAGCTGACGATTCTGGCGGTCGGTGACGATGACCAAAACATCTACGCCTTCAATGGCACGAGCAACGAGTACATACACCGTTTCCAAAAAGACTACGACGTTGCCCAACCCGACTATTTGACCTACAACTACCGCAGTACACAATACATCATCAGCGCTGCTAACAGCGTAATAAACGGCATGACAGGTCGTCTGAAAACGCTGCATCCGATTGTTATCAACCCTGAACGTCAAACACAGCCCAACGGTGGTGTACGGGCTGCAACAGACAGCGAAAGGCAGGGGCGTGTGCGCCACATCAGCCTGCCGTTCGGTAGCAGCAGCAACATACAGGCACAAGCTGTTATCACCGAAATAGGTCGTCTGAAAACCTTGAGCGAAGTCGCATGGAATGAGATTGCAGTTTTATCCCGTCATAATGCCAGTCTCAAACCTCTGCAGGCATGGTGTGAACAAAACGGCATACCTTATTTTTTGAGTGCCGACAAAAGCAGCAAAATCAAATTGCGCCACACCCGTGAGTTTGTCCGCCTGATTGATGGCGTGGAAAAACAAACCGAAGGCTTTACATCACAAGCTTTTGCAGAACTTATTAGTGAACAAGTGAAAAAAAGCGGTGGCAGTTGGTGCGTTTGGTTTAGGCAATTACAAACTGATTTCTTAAACGAATATCCACTGCAAGATGAGAAGCTACCTGAAAAGTCGGATAACTTTGCAGAGAGTCGTGAGGCAGAAATCCAAGCGTCGCTCATAGAAGACAACGGGTCGTCTGAAAACGGTAGTGGCACTGTTAACCGATATTCGTCTGCCTTTCTGAAAAGCTGGCTCTACGAATATGTAGGTGATGAACATGAAACCCGTTCGGAAGGTATATTTCTAGGCACGGCGCACGCAGTCAAAGGGTTGGAGTTTAAGCACGTCTTCATTTTAGACGGCGGTTGGCAGGGAGTTGACGAAGCCGAACAGAGGCTTTATTACGTCGCTATGACTCGTGCCATAGAAACACTGACCCTACTGCAAACTACTCCAGAGCATCCTTGGATGACAAAGCTACCTGATGATATTGAAAACGTGGCTCAAATCTTTACCGAATTACCTGAGTTGAATACCGAATACAGACGTTTGGCAGCTTATCGAAACACGGCAGTCGAGGGAGAAACCGATAGCAAAAGTGATTTGGATATCGACTTCATTGTCTGTCACAACAATGTCGAAACTGTGAAACAACGTCTGTTTGCTGCTGCGAAGCTGAAAAAAGACGACCCACTGGAAATGAAGCGGACGGAGGATGGCAGATATATTTTCCTTTCTGATGATATTGAAGTTGCCCGTACCGTCAAATTACCACCGTTGCCGACAAAAACTACCGCCTATGCCAACACTTTCAGAGTACGTTATTTAGACGAAGTCGGAGAATCATTTCGCCAACGTATTCCAGAAAAAATCGGCACTAAAAAGCTGGAAAAATGGACGCTTGTTATTCCTATGTTAGTGATACCGCCTGAGTAAAAAGAGTTTTTCAGGCTATCTCAAACATGAAGAAGGCAGCTTGAATACAAGGCTGTCTGAGACTCAAACGGAATAAACGGAATAAAAGATGAGTAACAAAAAACAAGTCGCCGTCAGCTTTCTCGGTACGGTATTGGACAGCGGTTTCGGTCAAGGGCGTTGGCAGAAGTGGCGGCCGAATGTCGCCATGAATCAGCGTCAGGATTTTCATCTTGACCGTATAGAGCTGTTTTATTCGGAGAAATACCGCGATCTGGCGGATCATGTAAAAGCCGATATTCAGCAGGTGTCGCCGCACACCGCCGTCAATCTCGTGCCTATGGAGCTGGAAAACCCGTGGGATTTTTCTGAGGTTTACACCAAACTGCACGATTGGGCGGCGGGCTATACATTTGATACTGAAGAAGAAACTTATCTCACCCACATCACCACGGGTACGCACGTTGCGCAAATCTGCCTGTTTTTATTGGTAGAATCGCGCCAAATCCCCGGCGTGCTGTTGCAGACTGCGCCGCCGAAAAATCAAAAACGCAGCATGGGAAAAGGCGATGTCGGCAGTTATGAAATCATCGATTTAGATTTGGCACGTTACGACGTGCTTGCCGAACGCCTCGCCGCCGTGCGTGATGACGCGGTGCGCTATCTGAAAAGCGGCATCTCCACCCAAAACGCCGCCTTCAACCGCATGATTGCCGAAATCGAGCAAGTCGCGTTGCATTCCCCGTCGCCGATTCTGCTCTCCGGCCCTACCGGTGCGGGCAAATCGATGCTGGCGCGCAGGATTTTCGAATTGAAAAAAGCGCGCCATCTGATTAAAGGCGAGTTTGTCGATGTGAACTGCGCCACCTTGCGCGGCGACGGTGCGGCTTCCGCCCTGTTCGGCCACAAAAAAGGCGCGTTTACCGGCGCAGCGGAAAAGCGCGAAGGCTATTTGAAAACCGCCGACGGCGGCGTGTTGTTTTTGGATGAAATCGGCGAATTGGGCTTGGACGAGCAGGCCATGTTGCTCAAAGCCATTGAAGAAAAACATTTTTATCCCGTCGGCAGCGACAAGGAAGTGCAAAGCAGCTTCCAGCTTATCGCCGGCACCAACCGCGACCTGAGGCGGGAAATCCGCGCCGGACGCTTCCGCGAAGACCTATTCGCCCGCATCAATATCTGGAACTACCCACTGCCCGCGCTCGCCGACCGCCGCGAAGACATCGAGCCGAACATCGAACACCAGCTCGCACTCGCTTCGCAGGAACTCGGTCGCGCCACCCGTTTCAATAAAGAAGCCCTGTCCGCCTACCTTGCCTTCGCCCATTCAAGCGAAGCCCGATGGCGCGGCAATTTCCGCGATCTTGCCGCCAGCATCATGCGTCTTGCCACACTTGCCCCGCAGGGCAGGATACAGACGGAACAAGTGGCGGCGGAAATTGAGCGGCTCAAATGGTTGTGGGCTGAAGAGGCGGATTCAGACGACCTTTTACACAAGGGGTCGTCTGAAAAGGCGGATAACTACCCCGACAAAATCGATTGGGAAAATTTGGATTTGTTTGACCAGTTGCAGTTGCAGAGCGTGATTGATGAATGCCGCAAACACCAAAACATGGCGCAGGCGGGAAGGGCATTGTTTCATGTTTCCCGAAACAGCCGTGCCAAAACCAATGACAGCGACAGGCTGCGCAAATATTTGCAGAAATTCGGTTTGGAGTGGGGCGATATCGTGCAGTAGATGAGGATTGGTGCTGGCGGGTTGGAGCGGGAGAGGTTTCTATTTCGATTGGCTGGTATGGTCAAACGAGGGAAAGGTCGTCTGAAAAAACTGTTCTCAAGATTCACTGAGTTCGTTTTAGCTCTGCAGAAACTGACTGCGTCCGTTTTCAGACGACCTTTTGCTTTGTGGCGAGGATGGACTTATGGTTTGGTCAGATAAGGATATAGATCCATGCGTCCGTCTTGAAGTACGGCTAAATAGTCCGGTGCATCAAACCTCATCCCAGTACCGTGATAAAGGCATTTTTGTCGAGGATCGGGATATAGTCCGCCGCCCAAATAGCCGATTTCTAGCGTTTGCTGATTGGCAGCATACTGTTTCAACACTGCGGCAGCAGCTTGTGTTTGTTCGGCGGTGGGATGGTCGTCGGCTCGTCCCAGACCAAGCAGATCCCAAAAGGTTTTTCTAGGAGGAGTAATACGGATATTGTATGTCGTACATCCATCGTTATAAATTGGGTGTTCTATTTGGCGGACGGAAATTCGATAGTAACCGTGGCTGCCTACAATACTGAGGACTTGGGCTTTTGAAAAATCACCGCCTGCATAGGCTGCTAACGGAAATGACAGGAAGAAGAGGGGGATAAGGTGGCGCATAAGGTTTAGGTCGTCTGAAAGAGTGTTGGGCGTTACTGCAAGCTTAACATGGCAGGTATTACGGAAAGTATAGTGGATTAAATTTAAACCAGTACGGCGTTGCCTCGCCTTAGCTCAAAGAGAACGATTCTCTAAGGTGCTGAAGCACCAAGTGAATCGGTTCCGTACTATTTGTACTGTCTGCGGCTTCGTCGCCTGGTCCTGATTTAAATTTAATCCACTATAGGAAGGTAAGGTCGGGTACGGCGTTTTTCTTTTTACTGGAAGGGTCGTCTGAAATTTTTTCAGACGACCTTTATTGTCTTTAGTTTGAAGGATAAGGATTTAAACGATTACGGATTTTCGCTATACGGGGAAATTTTCGTCACGCGCCGGCGTTTTTGGTGCAGGGGGCGGGTTTGTTCCGACTGGAAAACGTAATCAAAGGGGCGAAGTTGCAGCGTCTGCCACAGGCGGTCTAGGGCACGGGTGGCGGCGGTGCGGGTTTGCTCTGTGTCGGGCGTGAGGAAAATGTACAGGGCTTTGCCGTGTTGTTCGACGCGGTATTCTTGGATGAGGTCGTCTGAAATCATAGCGCGGCGGATGAAGTCGGCGTAGAGGGCGTAAGGTTTGCCGCCTGTCGTGCGTGCGTCGAGGATGTCGTCGCAGCGTCCTTCGATGGCGTTGATGCGGGCGAATGCGCTGCCGCAGGGGCAGGGTGCGTCGTTGGCAATCAAAACGTCGTCGAGGCGGTAGCGGATGACGGGTTGGCTTTTGCGGTTGAAGTCAGTAATGACGGGGGCGAAGCGGCCGCTTTCGCGGTCTATCCAGTCTTTTTCGATATAGACCATGTCTTCGTTCAGATGCAGGTTGCCGTGGGCGCAGGTGTGGGCAAGGAAGCCTTCGGTGCATTGGTAGATTTGGTGAACCTGTGTTCCGAAGCGTTGTTCGATGCGGGTTTTGACTTGCGGTTCCAAGACTTCGGCAACGGAGATGATTTTTTTGGGGCGTATGGCGAGGTCGGAATGCTGGGCAAGCTGCTGCAATACTTGGGCGGGGGCGATGAGGATGGTGGGGTTTTGTGCGTTGAGCCTTGGGATGTGTGCATCCAAGGTGTCGAGCAGGTCGTAAAACTCGAAGCGTATCAGCGGGCTTTTGACGGCGGTGTAGAGGTTGCTGTTGGCGCGCAGGAAGAAGGCGATGCTGTGGCGGGCGAGGTAGGGGCGGGGCAGCATGCGTTTGAGCATATAGCCTGCCCACAGGGCGGATTCTTCGGGGGAAACGAGGAAAATGCCCCTGTTGCCGCTGGTGCCGGAGGAAAGTCCGACGGTGATTTCTTTGCCCGAGGTCGTCTGAAAAACGGGGCTGAAGTCGCGGCTTTCTTCGGCTTTGAGGGCGACGGAGAGGGCATCTTTTTCGCTGATGCCGTAGGCGTTGATATCGACGAAATGCTGCATGAAGATGCGTTTGTTGATAACGGGGTAGTCTTGCAGCTTGGCTCTGTGCGGGTAGAAGCGGCTGTTGTGGTTATTCAAAAGGCGGTCGAGCTGTTTTTGCTGGTGTGCTTCAAGGGCGGCGCGGTCTGTGTAATCTCGGGTGTTGAAGAAGGATTTGAGGATTTGCCATTTTGAAGGTTTCATGGTGTGTTCTTTGAGGCGGTTGAGGGGCGTTGGCTCGTCGGATTTTCAGACGACCTGTTTTAATCCAAGCCTTCCATGCCCAATCGACGCAAGGTGGGTTCGCAATGGCTGGGAACGAGGATGATTTCGCGGTTGCGGCGGTGGAGGTGTTGCAGGAGGTCTATGGTGGCTTGGACGGCGTTGCGGTTTTGGGCGATAAGGCTGGTAAGGGGGTTGGGGCGGCGGTTGTGGCTGATGGTTGCAAACCGCCAAACGGCGTCGGCAATCAGGAAAAATTCTCCGGCTATCAGACCGTATTGTCCGGCGGCATGGCCGGGCAGGGCGACGGCAATCAAATCGGCACTGATGCGGTAGCCTTGTTCAAACGGGTAAAACGCTTCGTCAAGGCGGACTTCGGGCATATCTTCGATAAAGCGGGCGCGCTGCGGCAGGTCTTGGGGCAGCAGCTCGCGCAGGAAGCCTTGTTTGACTTCGATGATGCGGTTGGTCAGGCTTTCGGGTTTGTCGGTACGGTAAACAAAATCGTAGGCGGCGCGGGAAAGGATGATTTCTGCGTCGGGGAAGTCTTTGAGTCCGGCAATATGGTCGGCGTGCAGGTGGGACAGGAAGATTTGGTTGATGTCGTGTGCGGCATCGCCCAAACGCTCGCGTATGGTCGGTTGGCTGAGGGTGACGGGCGTGGTCAGCGCGTAAAATTTCTCGGGAAAGCGGCGGCAGGCTTGGAAAAAGCGGGGTGCGTAGCCGGTATCGAAAAGCAGTTTGCCGCCTTGGTGGGTAATGTGGGCGGTCATGGCGGGAAAGGCGGCTTTACGCAGGCTGCCGCCCCGTTCGACCATACATTCGGGATGGGTGCAGTAGCCGGTGTGGTAGAAGCGGATGTCCATGGATTCAGCCTTTCAAGGAGCGGGCGTATTGCCGCAGTCCGTCGGCAACGCTGATTTGGGGTTCGTAGCCGAGCAGCGAACGGGCGCGGCTGATGTCTAGGGTTTGGTCGAAGGAAATCGTGCCTATGCTGTAACGGGTAACAAGGGGTTCGCGAAAGGAACGGGTCAGCCGCGCCTGCGTTTCCAAGATGCGGGCAACGCTGTCGATCAGGCGGTAGGAAACGGGTTTCAGACGACATCCGAGATGCAGGGTGTCGATGATTTGCCGGTAGAGTGTGGCGATGGTCTGCGGCTCGCCGTTGGTGATGTTGAACGGCATGGCGCGGGGCACATCGGCTTCGGCAGCCAGCATCAGCGCGTGAACGACATTGCCGACATAGGTAACGTCCACTAATGCGCCGCCTGCTTCGTGGCCACTGCGTCGAATCAGCGGCAGAAAGCCTTTTTCGGAAATTTTGAGCAGGCGCGGCAGGACGGCTGTGTCGTATTCACCGAAAATGCCGCGAGGACGGATGATGACGCTGGAAATGTCGGTGGCGGCGGTGACTTCTTGTTCGGCAAGGAATTTGGTGTAGGCGTAGTCGTTGACGAAGTGTCGGCTGACGAAGGTTTCGGGGACTTTGTGCTGGTCGAGGTAGTCGAAATAGATGCTGGGCGTGGAAACGTGTATCAGCTTGCCGATATGGTGGTGCCGCATCGCCGCTAAGACGTTTTGCGTGGCGGTCACGTTGGCGCGGTAGAAATCCTCGTATCGCCCCCACGGCGAAGACAGGGCGGCGCAATGGAACACGATATCGGCTTCGGAAAACGCCTTTAGGGTCTGATTGCGGTTGGACAAATCGAAGGCATGAAATTCCGTCCCCAGCATTTTGCCGATTTCGGCATTGCGCCCACAGGCGGCTACTTGCCAGCCTTGGGCAAGCAGCGTCTGCACGAGGTTGCGCCCCAGTCCGCCGGTCGCGCCGGTGACGATCGCCTTTTTCATGGTTTTTCCCAAACCAATGCGCCCAAGCCGACGCCTGCGGATGTGCCGAACAGCAAAATTTTGTCACCTGAGCGGACAGGAAAATCGGTCATCAGGTGGTGCAGCGCGGAGGGGATGGAGGCGGAGATTTGGTTGCCGTGGGTATTGAAAATATCGACGATTTTAGCCGGATCGAGTTTCAGACGACTGATGATGTGTTGCAAAGCGCCGCGGCTTGCCTGATGCGGAACGATCCAGTCTATGTCTGCCAACGTCAAATCTGCCTGAGCCAAAGTTTCATCCAAAAAGCCGGGTATGGCTTCGGCGGCAAGCTTGTAGAGCTTTTTGCCGTTCATGTGGAAATAGGCTTGGGAGACATAGCTTTCGGGATGTTTGGATGGGTGGTTTTCATAGCCGCCCGCAGGAATGGTGCAAAATTCGTAGCCTTCGGGATGTACTTCGAATTTGCTTGTCAGCACGCCGCCGCGTTCAGACGACCTGATGACTGTCGCCGCCGCGCCGTCGCCGAAAATGGTCGAGCTGTGAAAATCGTTCCAGTCCAAGCCGACAGAGGCGACATCGCAGCTGATCAATAAAATGGTGGGATATTTGTGTAACAGAGAATCCGCCAAATCCAAGCTGCGTAAGAACGACAAACAGGTCATATTGACGTCGAATGCGGCAATCGGGCGCGCGGGCTTCAGCAGGCGCAAGGTATGCGCGGCGTTGAAGGGAATGCATTGACGGTCGATACCCGAAGCGTTGATGACGCAGTCCACATCGTCAATCGTGATGCCTGCCGCCGCCATTGCGCTTTGCGCGGCTTGAAGCTGCATCGCATCGGCAGATTCGCCTTCTGCCAGAAAGTAGCGTTGCGCCAAGCCGCTGAGTTTTTCGGTGCGGCCTTCTTTGATACCGAGCAGGGCGTCGATTTCGGTGGAAGGAACCAGCCGCGAAGGCAGTCCTTTGCCTGTGCCGATGATGTTGAGACGGAGGGATGGGTTCGGATGAGTCGTTTGCATAATATATCCGCTAGTGAGTAATACTTCAGCATAGTATTAATATTTTGTCATTGTCAACGTTTATATCCGCGGCAAACTCAAAAAAAGGTCGTCTGAAAACCTGCAAACGGCTTTTCAGACGACGGGGATTCGCATTTGAAGTGCAACTTTCCATAACAGAAAAAGGCCAGTATGCGGTAGCATACGGCCTTTCCTGCAAGAAAGATTGCCACGAGCTACACACAACTGACCCAAGACGAACGATACCATATCCAATACCTGTCCCGCCACTGCACCATCGCCGAAATCGCCAAACAGCTTAACCGCCACAAAAGCACCATCAGTCGCGAAATCAAACGGCACCGTGCCCAAGGACAGCAATACAGTGCCGAAAAAGCGCAACGGCAAAACCGGCTTACCAAACAGCACCCGCGAAAACCCTATAAACTCAATTCGCAGCTGATTCAACACATCGACACCCTTATCCGCCGCAAACTCAGTCCCGAACAAGTATGCGCCTACCTGCGCAAACACCACGGGATCACGCTCCATCACAGCACCGTTTACCGCTACCTCCGCCAAGACAAAAGCAACAGCGGCACTTTGTGGCAACACCTCAAAATATGCAGCAAACCCTACCGCAAACGCTACGGCAGCACATGGACCGGAGGCAAAGTGCCCAACCGCGTCGGCATAGAAAACCGACCCGCCATCGTCGACCAGAAAACCCGCATCGGTGATTGGGAAGCCGACACCATCGTCGGCAAAGGACAGAAAAGCGCATTACTGACCTTGGTCGAACGCGTTACCCGCTACACCATCATCTGCAAATTGGACAGCCTCAAAGCCGAAGACACTGCTCTGGCAGCCATTAGGGTATTAAGGGCACATAAAGCCAGAGTGCACACCATCACCATGAACAACGGTAAAGAATTTTACCAACACACCAAAATAGCCAAAGCATTGAAAGCGGAGACTTATTTTTGCCGCCCCTACCATTCTTGGGAAAAAGGGCTGAATGAGAACACCAACGGACTCATCCGACAATATTTCCCCAAGCAAACCGATTTCCGAAACATCAGCGATCGGGAGATACGCAGGGTTCAAGATGAGTTGAACCACCGGCCAAGAAAAACACTTGGCTACGAAACGCCAAGTGTTTTATTCTTGAATCTGTTCAAACCACTGATACACTAGTGTTGCACTTGAAATCCGAATCCAAGGTCGTCTGAAATCACCTGCCAACCCTAACCTTGTCAGCGGCAACCGCCTCAAAGAATACAACGGCATCGAATACACCTACGACGCACTGGGCAACCTGATCTACCGCCAGCTGCCCGACGGCGAAAACCAATATTACCAATACGATTTAGAAAACCAACTCGTCCGCGCCGAAATCAAAAAGCCCGCCGGCAATACCGAAATCTGGACATACGCCTACGACCCGTTCGGAAGACGCCTTTCCAAAGAACGCCAAGACAAACTTGCCTGGACGAGTACCGAACCGAAACGCACCCACTTCGTCTGGGACGGAACGCGATTACTTCAGGAGTACACCTACAAAGGCAGCTACACCTATATCTACACCGACCAAGACAGCTACGAACCGTTGGCGCAAGTCTTTGACAACGCCAAAGACGAAACCCAATACCTCGCCTATTTCCACAACGACCAAGTCGGCATACCGAAAGAGATGACCGACATCCACGGCAATCTCTTATGGTACGGCGAATACACCGCTTGGGGTCGTCTGAAAAAGGACGGGCGGGTCTATCGGAATGCGCACCAGCCGTTCAGATTGCAAAACCAGTACTTTGATGAAGAGACCGGGCTGCATTACAACCTGATGCGTTATTATGAGCCTGAGGCCGGGCGGTTTGTGAATCAGGATCCGATTGGGTTGCTGGGTGGGGCGAATTCTTATACTTTTAGTAATAATGCTTTAGCGTGGATTGATCCATTAGGACTTGCAGGGGAAGCAGTATTAAGTCCTCCTAAAAATGTAACTTTATCAACTTCTAAAGTTAAACCAATTGGTAGAGCGGGGCTTCTTGATGTTGTTTTATCACTATCAGGAGATACTCCTAATAAAGAACCGTTTTATTATGCTACTTACACTAGAACACATCCTATTACAGGACAAGTTTATTGCGGAAGAACTCATGGTATAGGAGATCCTAATTATTTAGTACACAGAAGAGGGTTACAACAAAAACATTTAAATGCGGAAGGGTTCTCACCGCCCGTGTTGGATAAATATTCCACTAGTCCACAAGCTATTCGTGGCAGGGAGCAACAGTTGATTGATTTTCATGGAGGTGCGCAAAGTGTTGGAGGTACTGCTAGAAATAAAATTAATGGGGTTTCTGCTTGGAACCCGAATGGACCATATTATAACTGGGCTTCTACAGCAGAATTCGGAGCCTTGCCTGATAATTCCCCTGCGAGAATGAGACTATGGTAGTAAAGATTACTAAACAAAGCATCTATAATCTAATTAAAACTTACAGCTTTATAATCAATAGATTGTATGATATTTATCCTGTTGAACTTAAACCATTAAAATATAGCTTCGACTTTAGCGTTTCCAAATATGAACAAATTATTGAAGATGGAAATACTCCATTGTATAAGTTACAAAATGGATTACTGCAAGGGCTGTGTGAAATACCATTGATACTTAAGAACTTATTGACGAAAAAGGAATTTGAGGTGGCTTTGGCTATATATAATGAAGAAATAAGTAATAATGAAACAAAAGAAATAGTTGAAAATTTTTTTTATAGAAATTTTTTACGTATCATCAAGAAAAACAGAATTAGAAATGAAGAAGATTTTTGGATAGCACAGTTAATGCTTGACTTATCATCTAAGAATTCTAATTTTTTGAATAAATCTGATATACAAAAATTGATATATTTAATAGATGACTTCAGTAGCAAACTGTAGCCTGTATGAGACTTCAAATTCTTACGCAGCGAGTGTTAGCAAGCCGTAGCCCGCATGAAGCCTCTAATCTCAACGTAATGTGTGTGCGGTACGCACGCACACAGTTCCTGTTTTTCAGACAACCTCACAATCTTCTTTGAGGTCGTCTGAACCATTTGTTCTTTAACAATCTCGTTTCCGAAGACGAACGTTTCTACGTCAACCGCCTCACTTCCGTCACCTTCAACGGCAAGGAACTGGTGCGCTACGACTACGACGGCTACGGCGATTTGACCGCCGTTTACGGACGCGACGGCAAAAAACTGCGCGGTTTCGCCTACCGCAACCACATCATGGTCGAACACAACCGGCCCGACGGACTGGTGTCCCGCTACGAATACGACCGTTACGACACCGACGGCAAAGTGCTTAAAAGCAGCAACAACCTCGGCGAAGAATGGACGTTCGACTACCGCAAAGACCATCCCGCCGTTACTGACGCATTGGGACAGAAGTGTACGGTTTTGACGAAAACCGGGAACTTAGATGATGTAAATATAGCTCGCGTATCTTGTAATTTAAGTGCTGGTAGCAGTGGATATGTTAAAGAACGTCCCGCACATAACGGTGAAACGATGAAAACGCCCAATCGCGGACATTGCCGCACAATCCATGTTTGACGGGATTGAAATGGATGTAGTCCGTGCAACGTTGCAAATCCGTTTTGTCGCGCACGGTGTGTTCATAAAAACGCCGTTGCCAAATACCGCGTTCGTTCCGCCGCTGTTTGCTGGCGGACAGGTTTTCGGCATGCGGGAAATGTGCGGAGAATTTGGTTTTAATCAGCCGCCAGCGCAGGGAATAATCTGCATCGTCGGGCGGCAGCGTCCAAATAGCGTGAATATGGTTCGGCAGCACGCATACGGCGACGGTTTCAAAGGGATATTGTTTTTGCACATCCATATAAGCCGCACGCAATAGGTCGATATGTTCGACAAGCAGGCGCGATTTCGGGTTGGCGAGTTTGACGGTGAAAAAGAATGTGCCGCCGGCAATGAAGTTTCTGCGATAACGCGCCATAGGATTTTTGCTTGTGGTTTGGGTGTTGGAGAAGGAACGGTTTATTGTTTTTAGGTTTTAGCTTTGTTAAATTTGACGTTTTCAGACGGCATTGGAGGCCGTCTGAAAGCGCTAGCTTCAACGAAGTTAAAAATTGAAACGGCAAACCGTCAATCAAACAACCGCGTGCGTGCGTACCGCACACACCCTACACGTTGGTTTTGAAGTTCCGCGTAATTCACAGGTAGGGTGTGTGGCGCAGCCACGCACGCGGTTGGGTGGGTATGCAGACTACGGCTTGCTATTCTAGGTTAGAATTTAATAAATTTATTAACTGTTCCTCTAAGTAGGAAATTTTTGTACTTAAATTTCTATAATCCTCTGTAATTTGCTCTTGGCTTTTGGCTCCAAGAAAAAACAAATTATCACTAATTTCTATTAGTGTATTGATAATATTATTATCAATATTTGGATTATTATTTTCCCATCTTTTAATAGCTAAATTTGATAAGCCGTATAATTCTTCATTCCAAGAGTAAGAGTTAACAATATCTAAAATATTACGTTGGGTATCTATTCTATTTTTAAAGTTAGATTGCATAGCAAAACCTTTCCATATCTATCATCCAAATGTCAAGATATTTAATATTTTCTTTTACTTTTAAAGTCATGTCTTGATTAATTTTCTCACCAATGCCTCTTGTAGATAAAATTCTTGCATTCTCTAATATGTAAAAAATAGATTTATCGATCCTTATAGGATTATCAATTAATAAAGGAGAATGTCTCGAAAATATTGGTTTCTTACAGACTAGTGAATAACAAGTAGAAATGTTTCTTAGTGCTAAGAATATGCAAGATAGATTAAATACAATATTTTTTCCTTTCATAAAATCATTTTTAGATTCAATATATAGGTTTTTGAATTTTTCAAAATCTATAATTATATTCCTGTAACTATTTGGTATTCCTAAAGTATTAATAAAATCAATATTGTTAGATGAGTATATTAATTTAGATTCTAAATGTAAGTGCCAAGCAAAAGGGTTACCTTCTTTCCATAATTCAGCTATCCGTTCGTAATGATAAATTGAAAATTTGTCTAGGCTAAATTCATGATATTCATCTTTATTGATACAAATAAGTATATCTATATCAGAATTTTGGCTGTATTCGCCTCTACAGATTGATCCAAACGCATAAATGTGCATAGTATTATCTCGAGCTTAATTTTTTTATAATAATTGCTAATAATAAACCAAATGATATCATTCTGAATAAGGTTAATATCATAGCGATCCATTCTCCAAATTTTATATTTGTTTCAGAACCTATAAAGTACATGAAAATATACTTAATATTTTGAAAAAAATCTGTTCCATTGTTTCCTATCGAAATTAGTATACTAAAAAAAATTAAAAATACTAATATACTCATCAGGCATCGGGAAAAATTTTCTCCATGCCCCCAAATTAGTTGATTAAATTTAAAAAATAACCAGCTAAAAAATTTATAAATTTTTTTTATTCCTTGATATTTTATATGATAGTAAGGTTTTTCCCCAGTCCAACTTTTATATAAATATATTCTTTGGGCTTCTAACTCTTCATTAAGTGCAAAATTTTCTTCTTGTAATAATCCTAGTTCAAAATAATTTTTTCTTAAATTTCTAGCTAGTTTAAATTTTAAATTTTCTTCTCTTGGACCTGAATCATCTAAAATTTCCTTATAAATATAAGTTGATTCAAATTTTGTATACCATAATTTACAATTTTTAAAAGTACTACCCTTAAAATCGCAATTT
Source organism: Neisseria sp. Marseille-Q2251 (assembly GCF_940793045.1). NCBI lineage: Bacteria > Pseudomonadati > Pseudomonadota > Betaproteobacteria > Neisseriales > Neisseriaceae > Neisseria > Neisseria sp. Marseille-Q2251. The sequence continues at coordinate 74,584 of NZ_CALNWV010000004.1, read as the reverse complement.
TTAAATTTACAACCTGTAAAATTACAATCTTCAAATTCAACATTTCTCATAGAACAGTCTTCAAAAAAAGAATGTTCAAAATTAAAATTTTTAAACTTTATTTTTTTTTCTGGATAAACACGAACATAGACGGAATTTCGGTATAAATTTTGTTGTTCTTGAGGAAATTTGAGCATATCTAGGGTATTGCTACCCTCTGGTTTTGAAAAACATAAATCTAAATAGATTCTTTTTCCACTTGGTTTCAATGCTTCAGGAATTTGTTTTTTATTACAAGGTTTATACATATATATCGTGACTTTCAATTCTAAGTAAATATATAGCAGGCAACATATTTAGAATATTTATAGAATAAATTTCAAATACTTTCCAGTATAACTCTCTTTTACTTTCACCACCTGCTCGGGGCTACCTTCCGCAATAATTCTGCCGCCTCCATCGCCGCCTTCCGGCCCTAAGTCCACAATCCAATCCGCGGTTTTAATCACGTCAAGATTATGCTCGATAATCACAATCGAGTTGCCTTTGCCTTTCAGACGGCCTATCACTTCCAGCAGTAGGGCGATGTCGGCGAAGTGCAGGCCGGTGGTGGGTTCGTCGAGGATGTAGAGCGTTCTGCCGGTGTCGCGTTTGGACAGTTCCAAGGCGAGTTTGACGCGTTGGGCTTCGCCGCCGGAGAGGGTGGTGGCGGACTGGCCGAGGCGGATGTAGCCGAGGCCTACGTCCATCAGGGTTTGCAGTTTGCGCGATACGGTGGGGACGGCGTCGAAAAATTCGCGGGCTTCTTCAACGGTCATGTCGAGGACTTGGCTGATGTTTTTGCCTTTGTATTGGATTTCGAGCGTTTCGCGGTTGTAGCGTTTGCCGTGGCAGACTTCGCAGGGGACGTACACGTCGGGCAGGAAGTGCATTTCGACTTTGATCACGCCGTCGCCTTGGCAGGCTTCGCAGCGGCCGCCTTTGACGTTGAAGGAGAATCTGCCGACGTTGTAGCCGCGTTCGCGCGAGAGGGGTACGCCGGCGAAGAGTTCGCGGATGGGGGTGAACAGGCCGGTGTAGGTGGCGGGGTTGGAGCGCGGGGTGCGGCCGATGGGGGATTGGTCGACGTTGATGACTTTGTCGAGGTGTTCGAGGCCGCTGATATCGTCGTATGGGGCGGGTTCTTCTTGGGCGCGGTTGAGTTCGCGGGCGGTGATTTTGGCGAGGGTGTCGTTAATCAGGGTGGATTTGCCGCTGCCGGATACGCCGGTAATGCAGGTAATCAAACCGAGCGGCAGTTCGAGGGTAACGTTTTTGAGGTTGTTGCCGCGTGCGCCTTTGAGGACGAGTATCCGGTCGGGATTGACGGGCGTGCGTTCAGACGGCACGGCAATGGATTTTTTGCCGCTGAGGTATTGTCCGGTAACGGATTTTTCGCATTGGGCGACGTTTTCGGGCGTGTCGGCAATCAGTACGTTGCCGCCGTGTTCGCCCGCGCCGGGGCCCATATCGACGACGAAATCGGCTTCGCGGATGGCGTCTTCGTCGTGTTCGACCACGATGACGCTGTTGCCCAAATCGCGCAGGCGTTTGAGGGTGGCGAGCAGGCGGTCGTTGTCGCGCTGGTGCAGGCCGATGGAGGGTTCGTCCAACACATACATTACGCCGGTCAGGCCGCTGCCGATTTGGCTGGCGAGGCGGATGCGCTGGGCTTCGCCGCCGGAGAGGGTTTCGGCGGAGCGGGAGAGATTCAGGTAATCCAGCCCGACGTTAATCAGGAAGCCGAGCCGCTCGGTGATTTCTTTGAGGATTTTTTCGGCAATTTGTTTTTTGTTGCCGTCCAAATCCAGCGTTTCAAAGAATTGGTGGGTTTTGGTCAGCGGCCAGGCAGAAACTTCGTGTAAAGGTTCGCCGCTGACGTAAACGTAGCGGGCTTCTTTGCGCAAACGTGCACCGCCGCAGCTTGGGCAGGCGCGGTGGTTTTGGTATTCGCGCAGTTTTTCGCGCACGGTTTCGCTGTCGGTTTCGCGGTAGCGGCGTTCGAGATTGGGGATGATGCCCTCGAAGGCGTGGCTGCGGTTGAAGGTGGTGCCGCGTTCAGACAGGTAAGTGAAATCAATGACTTCCTTTCCCGAACCGTGCAGGATGACTTTTTTGACTTTTTCAGGTAGCGTTTCCCAAGCAGCCTGCACATCGAAACCGTAATGCCGCGCCAGCGACTGAATCATTTGGAAATAGAACTGGTTGCGCTTGTCCCAACCGTCAATCGCGCCGGTTGCCAGCGACAATTCGGGATGCGCGACCACTTTTTCGGGGTCGAAGAAATTGGTGTTGCCCAGGCCGTCGCAAGTTGGGCAGGAACCCATCGGGTTGTTGAACGAAAAGAGGCGCGGCTCTAATTCGGGCAGGCTGTACGAACACACGGGGCAGGCGAAACGCGCGGAAAACCAATGTTCTTCGCCGCTGTCCATTTCCATCGCCAGCGCGCGTTCGTTGCCGTGGCGCAGCGCGGTTTCAAAGCTTTCCGCCAGCCGCTGCTTGATGTCCGCCTTCACTTTCACGCGGTCGATGACCACGTCGATATTGTGCTTGATGTTTTTTTCCAGCTTCGGCACTTCGTCCAACTGATAAACTTCGCCGTCCACGCGCACCCGCGCAAAACCCTGCGCCTGCAAGTCGGCAAAGAAATCGACAAACTCGCCCTTACGCTCGCGCACCGCCGGCGCAAGAATCATCACGCGCGTGTCTTCCGGCAGCTTCAACACGGCATCGACCATCTGCGACACGGTTTGGCTGGATAGCGGCAGCTTGTGTTCGGGGCAATACGGCGTGCCGACGCGGGCGTACAAAAGGCGCAGGTAATCGTGGATTTCCGTTACTGTGCCGACGGTGGAACGCGGGTTGTGGCTGGTGGATTTTTGCTCGATGGAAATCGCGGGCGACAGGCCTTCAATCAAATCGACATCGGGCTTGTCCATCATCTGCAAAAACTGCCGCGCATAGGCGGACAGGCTCTCGACATAACGCCGCTGCCCTTCGGCATACAGCGTGTCAAACGCCAGCGACGACTTGCCGCTACCCGACAGCCCTGTGACCACCACCAGCTTGTGGCGCGGAATGTCCAAATCGACGTTTTTCAAATTATGCGTGCGCGCGCCGCGGATGCGGATGGTGTCGTTGTCGCGGGCTTCTGAACGGGGAGTTTTGCTGTCGTTTTGATGATGGTGGTTGCACATGGTCGGACTGTCTTAAGCGGCTAAAATAAAACGGCTATTGTAACACTTTTCGCTTCGATTTCAGATTGTGGGAGGTCGTCTGAAAAGCGGAGGCGAGGATTTTCAGACGACCTTTGGTCATTGGGAGGGAATGGATTGTTAATGGCTTTTGTTATTACGGAGTTTGCTTATCTTTTTGGTTTTGGCTATCTGGACAAGTTCGTACTATAAGAAAAGGAAGTGTATAGTGGATTTAATTTAAACCAGTACGGCGTTGCCTCGCCTTGCCGTACTATTTGTACTGTCTACGGCTTCGTCGCCTTGTCCTGATTTAAATTAAATCCACTATATTTTAAAAAACATGATGGCGTAATGGCTGTATTTGGAAATGTGAAGCGTGTTTCTGAGTACGGCTTTTTTATATTTAAGCTGCTTTGTGATTTGAATTTTTAATATAGTGAATTATCAAAAACTATCGTATCGGTTTGTTGCATTGTTAAATAAAAATACCATATCTTGTGTTCTTATGATTTAATTTGCACCATATATTGTATTTATGAGTAGCAAGTCATGGCGGCGTTGAAATTCACAATCGAGCAAATCGTATGGCAGGAAGTGCCGGGCGAAGTGTCGCTGGCGTTTTTGTTTTCAGGCTGCCCGCTGCGCTGCAAGGGTTGCCACAGTGCCGATGCGTGGAAAGAAGGTATCGGCACGGAATTGACTGAGGATTATTTGAGAGGTCGTCTGAAACGCTATCGCGGGTTGATTAGCTGCGTGTTGTTTATGGGCGGGGAATGGCAGCCGGAAGCCTTGCAGAAAATGTTGGGCATCGTGACGCAGGCGGGTTTGCAAGCCTGTTTGTACACCGGTCTGGAGCGTGAGGAGCTGGAAGCGGTTTCAGACGGCATCCTGCCTTATCTGACGTATCTGAAAACCGGCCGCTGGCAGATGGAGCTGGGCGGCTTGGACAGCCCGACAACCAATCAGAAATTTATCGATTTGCGCACGGGCGAGGTATTGAACCGCTTGTTTATCAAAGACCAACCCGCGCCCAAAATTATCCCGATTACAACTCAGCCGCAGGCAGCGGCTTTTCAGACGGCCTGAGGCTTTTTATCCAACCCACACAGGAGGACTTAACATGATTCGGCTGCATCCCGAACAGTTAAACGGCAAACTGCAATTCATGCACGACTACATCAGTGCGCAAAACGCGGCGGACGGTTCGAAAATGGACGCCAACGCCAACGTTACCCAGAAAAACATCGCCACGATGGAAGCGGAAATCATGAAAGACTTTTTCGTGCAGATTAACCGCGCCCAAGTGTCGCGCAAAATCGCCGAAATTTTCGACCAATCCGTTGCCGACGAATACATCCGCCAGATTGAGGCGCATGAGATTTATGTGCACGACGAAACCAGCCTCAAGCCTTATTGTGTGTCGGTTACGCTGTATCCCTTCCTGCTCGACGGCTTAAGCAAACTCGGCGGCGAATCCAAGGCGCCGCAGCATCTGGCATCGTTTTGCGGTTCGTTTATCAACCTGGTGTTTGCCATCAGTGCGCAGTTTGCCGGCGCGGTGGCGACGGTGGAATTTCTGACTTATTTCGACTACTTCGCCCGCAAAGACTACGGTGATGATTATTTGGAAACCCACGGCAAAGAAATTGCCAACCATATGCAGCAGGTGGTGTACAGCATCAACCAGCCCGCTGCCGCGCGCGGCTATCAGAGCGTATTTTGGAATATTTCCGTTTACGATCAATATTATTTCGATGCGATGTTCGGCGATTTCGTCTTCCCCGATTTCAGCAAACCGGTGTGGGCGAGAGTGGCGAAGCTGCAAAACTTCTTCCTCAAATGGTTCAATCAGGAACGCACCAAAGCCGTTTTGACTTTCCCCGTCGTGACCGCCGCGATGCTGACCGACGGCGGCAAATGCAAAGACACCGTGTTTGCCGACGAAATGGCGAAAGAGTTGGCGGAAGGCAATTCCTTCTTCGTTTATCTTTCCGATAATCCCGACTCGTTGGCTTCCTGCTGCCGTCTGCGTAACGCCATCGAAGACCGCACTTTTAGCTATACCCTCGGCGCGGGTGGCGTGGCGACCGGTTCCATCAACGTCATCACCATCAACATGAACCGGCTGGAACAAGACGGGCGCGACCTTGCCGCCGAAGTCGCCAAAATCCACAAATACCAATACGCCTACCGCAAACTGATGGAAGAATACCAAGCCGCCGGAATGCTGCCCGTTTATGATGCAGGCTTCATCACGCTGGACAAACAATTCCTCACCATCGGTATCAACGGTATGGCGGAAGCCGCCGAATCGCAAGGCATCAAAGTCGGCTACAACGACGATTACATCAACTTTGTCCAAGGTCGTCTGAAAACCATATTCGAAGCCAACCAAGCCGCCAGCAAACACTACGGCGTGAAGTTCAACACCGAGTTTGTTCCCGCCGAAAACCTCGGCGTGAAAAACGCCAAATGGGACAAAGCCGACGGCTACAAAGTCAGTCGCGAATGCTACAACTCCTATTTCTACGTCGTCGAAGACGAAGAAATCAACGCGCTCGACAAATTCCTGCTGCACGGCAAAGAACTGGTGGACTGGCTCGACGGCGGCTCTGCGCTGCACCTGAACCTTGACGAAGCCCTGCCCGAAACCGGCTACCGCTCGCTGTTGGACATCGCCGCACAAACCGGCTGCAACTACTTCTGCGTGAACGTGCGCATCACCATCTGCAACGAATGCGGTCATATCGACAAACGCACCCTGCATGCCTGCTCCGCCTGTGGCAGTCACGACATCGACTACGGCACCCGCGTTATTGGTTATCTGAAACGCGTATCCGCCTTCAGTAGCGGTCGTCGCAAAGAACATGCGCTGCGGCACTACCACCGTAAAGCGGCTTGATGGTATTCAATAGATAAAGGTCGTCTGAAACTTGGGTTTCAAGTTTCAGACGACCTTTTGGGTTTTGTCTATGACTTTATTCGGGATGAACGAGTTTGAAGCAGAGAATAAGAAAAACGACCGATACGCCGTACCGGTCGTTTTTACGAATACCTGCTAAATTAGAACCAAGCTTTGATCAGAGCGGCAGTACCTGCGATACCGCCGATCAAGCCGACTGCATTGGCTGCCGTACCCATTGCGCCGTTGACTTGGTCACGTTTGTCTTGGCGTTTTTCACGTTCCAATGCCAGCTCTTCTGAAACGTTGGTACGTTGACGGCGGTGTTGTTCCAGCTCGGCACGGGAGAGTTGTGCAGATTCGCGGTTGCGGCCTGCTTTGATGGCTGCAGAGTCGCTACCGATAGCCAAATCGCCTACGGAGCCTCCGGGGGCAGAGCAACCGGTAATAACGAAAGAAGTCAGGAGCAGGGCTGCGATTTTATTTTTCATGATGTTACCTGTTTGAAATATAAGTATTAGGAATCCAATAATCCGTAAGGACCGGTGATCAGTGAAGGATGTAGATGCGGTTGTTGCGGTTGGCGCGGTTGATAGCGTCGGCTTCGTCCATCATTTCTTGACGGCGTTCGCGGCGGCGCTCTGCACGCTCTGCACGTTCGTCAGCTTGAACGCGGCGGGAGTCGGCACGCATGGTGGCTTCTTGTTCATAGGATGGTGAGTAGTGCATATGGCCGTAAGTACAGCCGGTAAGCGCACCAATCAGAGCAGTCAGTAAAATAGCTTGTTTTAACATAGGTAATAATCTCAGATGAAAAGAAGGGCTGGTGAAAAATTTTCTGTATATTATTTTAATCTTATGGAATTTACAAGTTAAAACTTCTGTCGTAATTCAAAAAAGTATGTTAACGAATGTTTTGGAATTTATTTCATATATGAAAGAAACAAATCAAATCGTTTTTTGCAATGAAACTGTATGACAATATTGGGTTTTATAGAAGTTCCTCGATAAATTATTACTTGGAAAACTTATTTAAATCTTACGAAAAACGAATTTCAGAGATTAAATGAGAAATACTTAGGTTTGCTGCTGAAACAACGAAAAAGATGGCTGCTATTTAGAATATTATGATAATAGAAATTTTCCCGCCGTTTTGTCAGCATGTCTTTAGAGTCATCAATCAAAATTTTGGGATAAGTCAAACTAAGCAGGGAAATTCTGGTCTGAACGGTTGTTTTCTCTGAATTATGGGAAACATTCAATCTTATTTATATTAAGATTCGGTTTATTGTAAATAGGCGAATTGTGTCATGAGCGAACATTTGGAAGAGCAGGCTGCGAGCTTGGGTATTGATTTGGGTTTCCACGACATCGGTGGAATTTATCATGCGACCAAGCCCGAGGTTTTGGAAGGGATTGTTAAGGCTTTGCAGCAGGACGGTTTTTCAGACGACCTTTATACGGATACTTTGGTTGCGCATGAAAACGGTCGGGAATCTTTACAACTTCCTGCTGAGTTTTATGGCGCGGCTGAAATTTGCTTGGAAGACGAAGCGGGCGGACGGCAGGTTTTGGCGTTGAACCATGGCGAAGACGGCGTGCTCTGGGTTGCGCTGCCGGCTTTGGCTTGCGGCTATTACACTTTGTCTGCGGAAGTGGAAGGCATTGTTCGCAAGGTACGGCTGGTGGTTGCGCCGCAATCGGTTTATCAGCCGAAAATGCTGGAGCGCGGTTTGCGGATGAACGGGCTGACGACGCATTTGTACAGCCTGCGTTCGCAACGGAACTGGGGCATCGGGGATTTTACCGATTTGCTGGATTTGATGGCGTTTGCGGCGGATAAGCAACTGGATTTCGTCGGCATCAATCCGCTGCATGCGCTTTTCAGCGCCAAGCCTGCTTTTGCCAGCCCGTACAGCCCGTCTTCGCGCGAATGGCTCAATCCGATTTATCTGGATATGGAAAAGGTCGGCGCGTTTACTTACAACGAAAAGCTGAAAAACTGGCTCAAGCAGCCGAATATCTGCCAGCGCATTGCGGCGTTGCGGATTACGGAAACCGTCGCTTATACGGCGGTTTGGGCGTTCAAGCGCGATGCTTTGCAGAGGGCGTTTGACGCGTTTGAAAACGACGGATGCGAAGCCGCCGAACAAGAGCGGGCGGCATTTGACGCCTTTGTCGAAGAACGTGGCTGGGCTTTGGAAGGCTTCGGTTTGTTTGAGGCGTTGGATCAGTATTACAACCGCTCCGGCGAAGTGGGTTGGCTGTCTTGGCCGGCGGAGTTTCATGATCCGCATGGTGAGGCAGTTCAAAGATTTGCACAGGGTCATCGCCGCGAAATCCGTTTTTATATGTGGCTGCAATGGCTTTGCGCGGAGCAGTTGCGCGAAGTGAACGAGGCGGCTGCGGCGCGCGGCGTGAAGCTGGGGATTTACGGCGATTTGGCGGTCGGCGTAGCACGCGGCAGCGCGGACACTTGGCTTAACCGCGCCGATTACTGCATGGATATGGCGGTCGGTGCGCCGCCCGATCCATTCAGCCCGACGGGGCAAAACTGGGATTTGCCGCCGCTCAATCCGATGATGTTGAAGCACACGGGCTATGAGAAGTTCGTCCGCCTTTTGCGTGAAAATATGCGGCTTTACGGCATCTTGCGCATCGATCATGTGATGGCTTTGTGCCGTCTGTGGTGGGTTGCGGGCAAGACGGCGGACTTTGGCGCGTATGTGCATTACGACGCAGATGTGATGTTTGCCATCCTGGCTTTGGAAAGCCGGCGGAATCAATGCGTGGTCATCGGCGAGGATTTGGGAACGGTACCCGACCAAGCGCGGTATTTGCTGAACCGCTATCAGGTGTTTTCTTATAAGGTCGTGTATTTCAGCAAAGGCTGGCACGGCTTTGAGTTGCCCGAAGAATATCCCGAACAGGCGATTACGGTGGTCAGTACGCACGATGTCGCGCCCTTGGCAGGCTATTGGACGGGCAAGGATTTGGATTTGATGTTCCGCTTGGGTACGATTCCCGATGCGGAAACTTTTCAGACGACCTTGGAAGCGCGCGAACACGATAAGGCGGATTTGTTCGATAAGTTGAAACACGCAGGCTGCCTGCCTGCCGACGCCGAGATGTCGTCTGAAATTGATGAAACGCTGTTAACCGCCTTGCACCGGTATGCCGCCATGAGCCGCAGCAAACTGTATGCGGTGCAACTGGAAAACCTGCTGGGCATGAGCGACAACCTGAATGTGCCGGGCGTTTCCGAGGGTTATCCCAACTGGGCGCGCAAAATGCCCGTCGCGCTTGAAGATTTTCCCCACAACCGCCTGATGGGCGGCCAACTTGCCATGATTGGAGAGGTACGCATGAAGAAAAACAGCCGGATGAAGCCTTATCACGAGCTTGACCAAGTCGAACGCGACACGGTTGAAAGCCTGTTTCTTGCCACCCACAGCGATTTGTTCGCCTATTTGGGACGACACCGCCTTGTCGAAGGCGACGAGGTCGTGCGGACTCTGATTCCGAACGCTTGGGGCGTGGATATTGTCAACCGTGAAAGCGGCGAGGTGATTACGTCGTCTGAAAAAGTCGATGAACGCGGATTCTTCGTTGCCGTGCTGCCCGAAGGCGCGCCCGACTATGCTTTGAACGTCCGTTATACCGAAGATGCCGAGCCTGTGCGCGAAGAAGACCCATACCGCTTCGGCTCCGCCTTGAAAGATATGGATTCTTGGTTGCTGGCGGAAGGCAAACACCTGCGTCCTTATGAAACTTTAGGCGCGCATTTTGCCGAAGTGGACGGCGTGAAAGGTGTGAGCTTTGCCGTATGGGCGCCGAACGCGCAGCGCGTGTCCGTCATCGGCGAATTCAACCACTGGGACGGCCGCCGCCACGTCATGCGTTTCCACCGCGACAACGGCATTTGGGACATCTTCATCCCCACCGTCAAACTCAACGCCCTCTACAAATTTGAAATCCGCGATGCCAACGGCAATGTACGGCAAAAAACCGACCCGTATGCCTTCGGCGCAGAGTTGCGTCCGAATACGGCGTCTGTCGTGCGCGGTTTGCCGGAAAAAGTGGACACACCCGACTTCCGCGCCCGTGCCAACGCCATTGACGCGCCCATCAGTATTTATGAAGTGCATTTGGGTTCGTGGAAACGCAATCCTGAAAACAACTTCTGGCTGACTTACGAACAGCTCGCCAAAGAATTGGTCACATACGTCAAAGACATGGGCTTCACCCATATCGAATTCCTGCCCGTTTCCGAATACCCGTTTGACGGCTCGTGGGGCTATCAGGCGACCGGATTGTATGCGCCGACCAGCCGTTTCGGTTCGCCCGACGAGTTGCGCGCCCTGATTAAAGCCGCACACGATGCAGGCATCGGCGTCATCCTCGACTGGGTGGTCGGACACTTCCCGACCGACGACCACGGGCTTGCCAAGTTTGACGGCACTGCGCTGTACGAACACGCCGACCCGCGCGAAGGCTACCACCAAGACTGGAACACCCTGATTTACAACTTCGGCAGGAACGAAGTCAAAAACTTCCTGCAAGGCAATGCCTTGTATTGGATAGAGCGTTTCGGTTTCGACGGTATCCGCGTGGACGCCGTCGCTTCCATGATTTATCGCAACTACTCGCGCAAAGACGGCGAATGGATACCCAACCAATACGGCGGCCATGAAAACCTCGAAGCCATCGCCTTCCTGCGCGATACCAACACCATGCTGAAAGAGGTTGTCCCCTCCGCTACCGAAATCGCCGAAGAATCCACCTCGTTCGCCAACGTAACCCGTCAAGAAGGCTTGAACTTCAGTTACAAATGGAACATGGGCTGGATGAACGACACCTTGCGCTACATGATGGAAGACCCCATCAACCGCAAATACCACCACAACAAAATGACCTTCGGCATGATGTACCAATACAGCGAAAACTTCGTCCTGCCGCTCTCGCACGACGAAGTCGTACACGGCAAACGCTCGCTGCTCGGAAGGATGCCCGGCGACTGCTGGCAGCAATTCGCCAACCTGCGCGCCTACTACGGCTTCATGTACGGCTTCCCCGGCAAAAAACTCCTGTTTATGGGCAACGAGTTCGCGCAAGGCAGAGAGTGGAATTACAACGAAGGACTGGATTGGTTCCTGCTCGACCAAGAAGGCGGCTGGCACAAAGGCGTACAAAACTTCGTGCGCGATTTGAACCGCGTCTATAAAGACACCGCGCCGCTTTACCAGCTCGACCAATGGCCGGAAGGCTTCGAATGGCTGGTCGCCGACGACGGCAACAATTCCGTCTTTGTCTTCGAACGCCGCGACCGCGAAGGCAACCGCGTCATCGTCATCAGCAACTTCACGCCCGTCGTCCACGACAGTTACCGCTTCGGCGTAAACGAAGCCGGCGAATACCGCGAAATCATCAATTCAGACGACCCCGGCTACAACGGCAGCGGCGTATCCGCCGGACAAACCCTGCAAACCGAAGAAATCTGGTCGCACGGCAAACCCAACTCGCTCGCCGTCAAAGTACCGCCGCTGGCAACGGTTTACCTCTACAAAGATGCTGAAGCCAGTGGAACAGAGGACGCCGATAAAGTAGAAGGCGAAGCGTAAGCTTGAACTGAACTTGGTTTTTTAATATAGAAAAACAAGTTCAAACCAACCGCTTTGCCTGTTTCAGACGACCTTTTGAGATGAAGGGGTCGTCTGAAATTTTTTGGGGGAACGAATAAAGTTTCGTCCTGATATAGTGGATTAACAAAAATCAGGACAAGGCGACGAAGCTGCAGATAGTACAGATAGTACGGAACCGATTCACTTGGTGCTTCAGCACCTTAGAGAATCGTTCTCTTTGAGCTAAGGCGAGGCAACGCCGTATTGGTTTAAATTTAATCCACTATATTTTCATTTATGTTTGCTCAGCCGTTGTTACTCGGGCAAGAATGGCGGCAAACCGTCAGGCTTGCAGTTCAACGATGCAGGGTTTTAAGGGTATTGGTTTATATTGATGCTTTCTTCAAATCGTCTGAAACCGTTTTTTCAGACGACCCATATCCTCTTAAAACAAATTTAACTATCGGATTTTAATGATAATTGGAAGATGGCTTGCATTGAAGGCGGGGGCGGTTTGTTATATAGTGAAATAAAAAAACAGACTGGATGACGGAATCGGGGCGTTTTGCGTGCTTGATAAAATAACGGTTGGTTGGCATTTGTATCGGCTCGGCTTGGGATGAGGCGTGGTTTGCGACGGCAGCGTCCGCAGGCGGTCTGATATTTCAGAAGATTTTTGTTTCATTTGGGTCTTGGATATTTGTCCTATGACAACAATACAGGCAGATGAGGTGAAGATAATGAACGGTGTGACCAGTGCGCAATTTATTTCCGCAGGCATTTGTTTTTATCCTAGATGCGGCTACAAGCGGCTGTCGGAGCAGGCGATCGCGGAGCATTTAAATTCGAATTTGGAAACGTTTAACAAGATGTTTGCCGATAAAGACGAATTTGTGAAGGCGATGTTGATCGAATACAGCAATCGGGCTTTAGGGCGGGTGTCGTTCGATTTTGCCCAAAATATCGAAGATACGGAGCGGCTGTATCAGATTGTCTGGCGGCTGGCGGTGACGATACGCGAGCATTTGGCGTGGATACACAGGATGCTGCTGGACAGCGAAGAAGGCGTGGATTTGATTACCAAGGCTTTGAAAAAGCAGCATAAGATGCTTGCCTGCGGGATGATTCAGCATATTAAGGCGTGCAACGGCAGGGAGGATGTGCCGGAATTGGCTCTGTTTAATCAGTTTGAGTTTCTCAACGGCGCGGTCATCTCGCCGATGATTATGAACACGCGCTATCGGATGCTGGGGATACTGACCGATGAGATGAACGGGCGGCATGAGGATTTGCTGACCGATTCGTCCATCCACCAAAGGATAGATTGGGCGTTTGCCGCGCTGTTTCCGCATTACCGCTCTAAGGCGCGTCCGTTTTGACGATTAAGGTGTAACGCAACATGAAAAAAGCTGTTATTGCTTCTCTTGCCGTCGCGCTGGCTGCGGGCGGCGTGTGGTATGTCCTTCAAAACCAAAAAGAAACCCTACCGGCATGGATTGCGCAATCCAACGGGCGGTTGGAACTGAACCGCATCGATGTCGCCAGCCTGTATCCGGGGCGGGTGAAGGCAGTATTGGTGGAAGAGGGCGCAGATGTGAAAGAGGGCGATATTCTGGCGGAACTGTCGTCTGAAACCAGCAACAGCCGTTTGGAAGAAGCGCGGGCGGCGGAATTGCGGCAAGAAGAGGCGGTCGGTCGCGCCAAAGCTGCCGAAGCGCAGATGAAGCAGACGGTTGCGCGTGCGCAGGCGAATGTAGACGCGAACAGGCAGCAGCTGCGCGTGGCGAAAATGGAGCTGGACAATGCGCGCAAATTGCTTGCCGACCAGCTGGTGTCGCAATCGGAAGTCACCAAGCGTCAGGCGGATTATGAGCGCGCTGTTGCGGCGGTCAAGGCGGCTGAAGCGGCGCGGGACGAAGCGCAGGCGACGGTAGCGCAAAGTGCCGCCGCACAAGCAGAAGCACGCGCCGGTGTCGAACAGGCGAGGGCGGCAGTCAAATCGGCCACATCAGCCAACGATGATATGAATATCCGCGCGCCGATAGCCGGCAGGGTGGAATACACCATTGCGGAAGCAGGCAACGTGGTCGCGGCGGGTTCTAAAGTGGTCAGCCTGCTTGATCCTGCCGATGTTTCGATGAATATTTTCCTGCCGACCGACAGCATGAGCCGTCTGAAAGTCAATGACGATGCGCGTATCCGTTTGGACGGCATTGATGCGGTGTTCCCCGCCAAAATCAAATTTATCGCGACGGACGCCCAGTTTACGCCCAAGTCGGTGGAAACGGTCGATGAACGCGCGAAGCTGATGTTTAAAGTGAAATTGCAAGTGCCGCGTGAGACGGCGGTGAAATACAACCGTCTGCTGAAAGGTGGGCTGACGGGCAACGGTTTTGTGAAAACCGACGACAAAGGGGTATGGCCCGCCGAGCTGGCGGTGAGGTTGCCGAATTAGCATCTGACGGATTCGGACGGCCTTGATATGAAAACAAAGGTTTATGGCTAAAAGAGGTCGTCTGAAAACGGGATTTCGTTTTTCAGACGACCTCTTTTAACTTGAGTACCACCACTATAAAAAGAACGCATATCCGGAAACGCCGCCAAACGCGTTTCCATCAAATCAGGACAAACAAAATGAAAACCAAACCATGGCGCATTGAAGAAGGTGCGCCTTATCCGATGGGCGTGTCGCTGACCGAGGAAGGAGCGAATTTTGCGCTGTTTTCCATCCATGCCGAAAAAGTCGAGCTGTGTCTCTTTGACAAGGGAGAAGAAACCCGTTTGGAAATGCCTTCGCGGCGAGGATCGGTGTTTTACGGCTTTGTGCCGGAGGTCGGGGCAGGTCAGCGGTATGGTTTTCGTGTTTACGGACGCGCTGATGCGCCGAGCGGCTCGTGTTTCAATCCGAACAAATTGTTAATCGACCCGTATTCCAAAAAAATCGACGGCAAGCCGAGTTATCGGGATGATGAGGAAATGGCGTGGTTTCGTCCGGAAGACGGACGGGACAATGCGGCGATAGCGCCCAAAAGCGTGGTAGTGGGCGATGATGATTTTGATTGGGGCGACGACCACCGTCCGAACCATCCGTGGGGTAGGACAATAGTGTACGAGGCACATATTAAAGGGTTTACCAAGCAGTTTCCCGATTTGGAACACGCGGGAACGTATCAAGCGCTGACCGATCCGCGCGTGATTGATTATTTGAAAACTTTGGGCGTGACCGCCGTCGAACTGTTGCCGATACACCAGCATTTGGACGAATACCACCTGCAAAAAATGGGCTTGAGCAATTATTGGGGCTACAACACTTACTCCCATTTTGCCGTCGAGCCGTCTTATGCCGCCGATGCCAAACGCGCGGCGGAGGAGTTCAAACAAGCCGTCAAAACCTTGCACCAAGCAGGTTTGGAAGTGATTTTGGATGTCGTGTACAACCATACCGCCGAGCAGGACGAAAAAGGCCCGATGTTGTGCCAGCGCGGCATAGACAATGCTTTATGGTATTGGATGAAGCCCGACGGCAGCTATGAAAATTGGTCGGGCTGCGGCAATACGCTGAACATCGTCCGCCGCGACGTAACCCGTTGGGCGGCGGACAGCCTGCGCTATTGGGCGGAGGAGTTTCATGTGGACGGTTTCCGCTTCGACTTGGGAACGGTATTGGGGCGCGAACCCGATTTTCAGGCTTACGGACGTTTTTTTCAGGTGGTGTACCAAGACCCCGTGTTAGCACGCTGCAAACTGATTGTCGAGGCGTGGGACATCGGCGAGGGCGGCTATCACTTGGGCAATTTCCCGCAGCCTTTTGCCGAGTGGAACGGACGTTTCCGCGACGATATGCGCGCATTTTGGGTATGGGAAAGCGGCAATTTGGGCGCGTTTGCCGAACGTCTGGCGGGGTCGTCTGATATTTTCAACCACAGCGGCCGCCATCCTTCTGCCAGCATCAATTTCATCACCGCGCATGACGGCTTTACGCTGCGTGATTTGGTCAGCTACAACGAAAAACACAACCACGCCAACGGCGAAGACAACCGCGACGGGCATAACGAAAACATCAGCTACAACCACGGTATCGAAGGCGAAACCGAAGATGCGGCGGTTTTGGAAGACCGTTCCTACACCGCCAAAGCCTTGCTTACTTCGCTGTTCCTTGCCAATGGCACACCCATGCTGCTGGCGGGCGATGAGTTTGGCAACAGCCAACAGGGCAACAACAACAGCTATTGTCAGGACAACCCGATTACTTGGCTGGATTGGCATCAGGCGGACGAAGCGTTGCAAAACTATACGCGCGATTTAATCCGCCTGCGTCAAGAAATTAAATTACTCGGCGATGACGTCTGGTGGGAAAAAGAGCGTGTCGGCTGGCTCAATGCAGAAGGCGAACCGATGAGCGAGATTTGTTGGCACAATCGCGGCGCAAAAGCCATGCAAATTATGCTGGACGATGAGTGGCTACTGTTGGTCAACGCCAAACGTGGCCGACAGTTATTTAACCTGCCTCAAGGAAGTTGGCAGCTTTCTTGCGTACCATCTGAGAAGTTTAATTATAATCAAGACGGCAAACTGACAGTCGAACATATGGGCATCTGGGTTTTGCATCGTACGGATGCATCGCCAGATAAATAATACTTTGTGATTAGTTATATGTTTTTAAAACAAAATATTATCATTCCTGCTGTATCAGTTATAATACTGAGAATTAGTAATAAATTTACTTGATTGACTTTGCTTGACGGAAAATAAAGGCATTTGGTTTTTCAGACGACCTCAGACCGTCAGAAGATATAGTGGATTAAATTTAAATCAGGACAAGGCGACGAAGCCGCAGACAGTACAGATAGTACGGCAAGGCGAGGTAACGCCGTCCTGGTTTAAAGTTAATCCACTATACAAACCGATAAATTCCCCGCTTCATCACCCCATCCTCAACAGAGAAAGGCTATCATGGCTAAGAAAAAACAACCCATTTCAGGTTTTGATTATGTCATGCCGAAACCGGATGCCGAAACCATCCGCAAGTCCATCGTCTATAAATTGATTTTCATTTTGGGCGTCGATCCGAAAGAAGCGACCGAACACCAATGGCTCAACGCCGCCATGCTCGCCGCGCGCGACCTGATTGCGGAAGACTTCCTGCAAACCCGCCGCGCCCACATCGACAACGGCAAACGCATGGTTTACTACCTTTCCATGGAATTCCTGTTGGGACGCGCCTTCGTGAACGCTTTGATTAACGAAGGCGTTTATGCCGAATTTGAAGAAGCGTTCAAACAATTGGGCAAAGAGTTCGCCGATGTCTGCGAACAAGAACAAGATCCCGGCTTGGGAAACGGCGGTTTGGGTCGTCTTGCTGCCTGCTTCCTCGACTCGCTCGCCACTTTGCGTATTCCCGCCATGGGCTACGGCATCCGCTATCAATACGGTATGTTCAAACAAGAAATCGTGGACGGTCAGCAAGTCGAAAAACCAGATTTGTGGCTCGACCAAGATTTGGCATGGCAAATCGGTCGTCCGAACAAACAATACGCCGTCAGCTTCGGCGGACAGGTCATCAATATGGGTGACAAAAAAGAATGGCATCCGAGCGAAGAGATTTCCGCGATGGCATACGATGAAATCATCCCCGGCTACGGCGGCGACATCGCCAACCCGTTGCGCCTGTGGACGGCACACGCCGGTAACCGCTTCGACTTGGCAGACTTCAACCGCGGCGATTACGCATCCGCCGTCCGCGCGCAAAACAGCGACGAAAACATCTCGCGCGTCCTCTATCCGAACGACTCCACCGACAGCGGCCGCGAACTGCGCCTGAAACAGGAATATTTCCTGGTTTCCGCATCCGTACAAGACATCGTGGCGCGCCACAAATGCCGTTTCCCCAGCATCAAAAACCTTGCCGACAAAGTCGCCATCCATTTGAACGATACCCACCCCGTGCTGGCGATTCCTGAGCTGATGCGCATCTTGATTGACGAAGAAGGCATCGCGTGGACCGAAGCATGGAATATGTGCTGCAAGATTTTCTCTTACACCAACCATACCCTGATGAGCGAAGCCTTGGAAACTTGGCCGGTCGATTTGATGGG
Organism: Neisseria sp. Marseille-Q2251; assembly: GCF_940793045.1. Lineage (NCBI taxonomy): Bacteria > Pseudomonadati > Pseudomonadota > Betaproteobacteria > Neisseriales > Neisseriaceae > Neisseria > Neisseria sp. Marseille-Q2251. The sequence goes on along the minus strand of NZ_CALNWV010000004.1, from coordinate 56,751 downwards.
CCGTCTGCTGCCGCGTCATTTGGACATCATCTTTGAAATCAACGCCTACTTCCTGAATGCCCTGCGCGCCATCGGCAACTTTGACGACGACTTTGTTCGCCGCGTATCCATCATTGATGAGACCCACGGCCGCCGCGTCCGCATGGCATGGTTGGCGGTCATCGGTTCGCACAAAGTCAACGGCGTGGCGAAAATCCACTCCGACCTGATGACGACTTCCATCTTCGCCGACTTTGCCAAAGTGTTCCCTGAACGCTTCACTAACGTGACCAACGGCGTAACCCCACGCCGCTGGATAAACATCGCCAACCCCGAGTTGACCCGTTTCCTCGACAAACATTTGGGCGAACAAGACTGGCGTCTGCATTTGGACAATCTGACCAAGCTCAATGAAAAAGTTGACGATGCAAACGTACAGGCAGAATTTGGCGCAGTGAAAAAAGCTGCTAAAGAACGCCTCGCCAAATACATCGAAACCGAATTGGGCATCAAGGTGAACACGGACGCGCTGTTTGACATCCAAATCAAACGCATCCACGAATACAAACGCCAGGCATTGAATTTGATGCACATCGTCGACCGCTACAACAAAATCTTGGAAAACCCGGATTTCGACTGGCAGCCGCGCGTCTTCATCTTCTCCGGTAAAGCTGCATCCGCTTACTACATGGCGAAAAAAATCATCCGCCTGATTAACGACGTAGCGAAAACCATCAACAACGACGAACGCATCCGTGATTTGATTAAAGTCGTCTATATCCCGAATTACAGCGTCAGCCTCGCCCAAATTATCATCCCCGCCGCGGATTTGCACGAACAAATCTCATTGGCAGGCACGGAGGCATCCGGCACCAGTAACATGAAATTCGCCCTCAACGGCGCGCTCTGTATGGGTACGCTGGACGGCGCGAACGTCGAAATTCTGGAAAAAGTTGGCGCGGACAACTGCTTTATCTTCGGCAACACCGTCGAGCAGGTGGAAGAACTCCGCCGCAACGGCTACGACCCGCTGGGCTACATCGAACGCGATCACGACCTGCGCCGCGTCGTCAACCAAATCAGCAGCGGCACGTTCTCCCCCGAAGAGCCGAACCGCTACAACGATGTCCTGCAACCTTACGGCGATTTCTATCAACTGATGGCGGATTTCCGCAGCTACATCGACACGCAATACAAAGCGGACGAACACTACTGCGATGTTGCCGCATGGCGTAGATCCGCATTGATCAACATCGCCAATATGGGCTTCTTCTCGTCCGACCGATCCATCGCCGACTACTGCCGCGATATCTGGTACATAGAGCCGCTGACTTTGAAAGAGCTGCCTAAACACCAATTAGTTTGATATGAATGAAGCAGTAAACGAAACAGCCGATACAGGAAAGTATCGGCTGTTTTTGCTTGTACGGCTTAGTTCAAGGAGAATACTGTAAGAAGGGTCGTCTGAAAACCATTTTCCTTGGTTTTCAGACGACCTCGGTTCTCTTTATATAGTGGATTAACTTTAAATCAGGACAAGGCGACGAAGCCGCAGACAGTACAGATAGTACGGCAAGGCGAGGCAACGCCATCCACTATATCAAGGCAATTCGGAGCAATCAGATATATTGAACCGAAATAATGTCGTATTCGCGTACGCCGCCGGGGGCCTGTACTTCGGCGACATCGCCTTCCTCTTTGCCGATTAGGGCGCGGGCAATGGGGGAGCCAACGTAGATTTTACCTTCTTTGATGTCTGCCTCGTCTTCGCCGACGATTTGATAGGTAACGTGTTCTTCGGTTTCCAAATCTTCCAGCGTTACGGTCGTACCGAAGACGATTTTGCCTTCGGCGTGGATTTCTGCGGGATTAATGATGTGCGCCATGGATAATTTGTGTTCCAGCTCGGAAATACGGCCTTCGATGAAGCCTTGTTTTTCTTTGGCGGCTTCATATTCGGCGTTTTCGGACAAGTCGCCGTGCGAACGGGCTTCGGCGATGGCTTCGATGATTTCAGGGCGGGCGACGCTTTTGAGGCGTTGCAATTCTTGTTTGAGCAATTCTGCGCCGCGTGCGGTCAATGGAATTTTTTGCATGGTTTGTCTTCTCCGCAAAAGCGTTTGGGCTGCTTTTGCCTGGTAAATACGCGGTAAATATAATCCGCAAAATGAAAATAAAAATACAAGCCGCCTAAATCTCGGCGGCTTGTCTGTGTAAGAATGAATGGCGGTATTGTACCAAAATCAGGGGAAACTGCAATGGCAATCGGCTTTTCTCCTGCTTTGGTGTGGCTTTAGTCCAAATGTTCGCTGCTTTGTGCCAAAACGGTACGGTTGCCGTTGGTTTCGGCAGGCGAAACGATGCCGTCTGCTTCCATTTGGTCAATCAGGCGGGCGGCGCGGTTGTAGCCGATGCGTAATTGACGCTGGATGCCAGAAATGCTGGCTTTGCGCGTTTTCAGAACGACAGAGACTGCTTCGTCATACATCGGGTCAACTTCGCTGTCGCTACTGCGGCTGATGCCTGGCAAATCGTCGGTTGTGCCGCTCATCAGAATATCATCAATGTAATCCGGTTCGCCGAATTGTTTCAGATATGCGACTACCCGGTGAACCTCGTCGTCTGAAGCGAATGCTCCGTGGATGCGGTGAGGATAGTTTGCACCAGGCAGTTGAAGCAACATATCGCCTTGTCCAAGAAGGCTTTCTGCCCCCATTTGATCGATAATTGTGCGGCTGTCGATTTTGCTGGATACTTGGAATGCGATGCGTGTCGGGATGTTGGCTTTAATCAGACCTGTGATGACATCGACGCTCGGGCGTTGTGTGGCAAGAATCAAATGGATGCCGGCAGCGCGGGCTTTTTGGGCGAGACGGGCAATCAGTTCTTCAATTTTCTTGCCTGCGGTCATCATCAAATCGGCAAATTCGTCAACCACGACGACGATAAACGGCAGTTTTTCCAAAGGTTCGGGATCATCAGGCGTCAGGCTGAACGGGTTGGCAATTTTCATGCCTTTTGCGGCAGCTTCCATGATTTTTTGATTGAAGCCTGCAAGGTTACGAACGCCTACATGACTCATTAGACGATAGCGTTTTTCCATTTCGTTGACGCACCAGTTGAGCGCGTTGGCCGCCAGCTTCATATCGGTAACGACAGGTGCGAGCAGGTGCGGAATGCCTTCGTAAATGCTCAATTCCAGCATTTTCGGGTCGATCATAATCATGCGCACGTCTTCAGGCGTCGCTTTGAAGAGCATAGATAAAATCATGGCATTAACGCCGACCGATTTACCCGAACCGGTCGTACCGGCAACCAGCAAATGCGGTGCTTTGCCCAAGTCGGTAACGACGGGCTGACCGGTAATGTCCTGACCGAGCGCGAGCGTCAGCTTGGATTTGGATTCGGCAAACGCAGGCGAATTGAAAATTTCACTCAGGCGTATCATTTGGCGTTTCGGGTTCGGCAGCTCCAAGCCCATGCAGGTTTTGCCGGGTATGGTTTCGACGACGCGGATAGAGGCAACGCCGAGCGAACGGGCGAGGTCTTTTTCAAGGTTTATGACTGAATTACCGCGCACACCGACATCAGGTTCGATTTCGTAACGCGTAATCACAGGACCGGAATAGGAATCCACGACTTTGACTTTGACCTTAAATTCCGCCAGCTTTTCCTCGATGGTGATGCTGTTGTTTAACAATTCTTCTTCGGTCTGCGTGGCAGCCGGGTCGAATTGGGGCGGAAGGAGCAAGTCTGTGGTTGGCAGTGGGTACTTCAGGTCGTCTGAAAACTTGTAAAACGCCCCGCTCTCTTCTTCTGAATCAGCATCATCGGCAGCATAACCCGTCGCAAGATCGGCATGATGTATCGACTGATGATGTTCAAAAGCAGAAATTTCCGCATCTTCCGTATGGGCGGATTCGGTTTCAGCATTTCTCTGTACATTTCCGTCTGCGACTTCATCCTCCGTTTCGGATTCACTGATTAAGTAATCATGAATCGAGCGGACAGGATTATCGCTGACATGCGCATTGACTTCAGAATGGAAAGCAGGGATTTCCCAAGCGGGGCGCGCTACCGGAGGATCGACGATTTCAGGCGCAACAGGTGGCAGCGTAAAGCTCGGCGGCGTCGGGATATCGATTGGCGTCGGGGTAACGGTCGGCACTTCGGGCGGCTCGACTACGGTTGCGGTAGGGGCGGGCTGTCTTGAAATATAGACTGCTTTTTCTTTTGGCGGAGCGACAGGTTCGGTGCGAAGCGTTTTAGGCGGGAACAGCGGTTTGCGTGTGACGGAACGCTCAACCGTTTGCTCAGGCCGCAGATCGGCTTCTTCCGACAATTTCACCTGCGCGGCAGCAGATTGCTGCTTGCGCGCCAGTTTTTCCGCCGCCGCTTCAGCATGGCGGACCGTCCGTCGGCGGCTTGCAGGAATCAGGTTTGCCAAAATTTCATCGTTTTGAATGATTTGCGGCTGGAAATCGCGCACAGGCGCAACAGCGGCGGCAAGGCGCTGGCGTGCTGCCGTACTTCGAGCAAGTGTGTTCCGAATGTCCGTCACATCAATCTCTGCACGGCTATCCAGATTGTCAACGACAGGCAAAATGGCTTCGCGTTCCGCCGTGCGCAGCGCGGTTTGCACGGTTTCGATATGCGGCGCGCTGGCTTTGGGGATTTGAATGCCGTTGACGCCCGCCATGACGCGCTCGCGGGTTCGGCGCAATACGGGATCGTTGAAATCGATAATCTGCAAACCTTTCATCGGTGTAACCGAGGCACGGATGAGCTGAATTGCCTCTTCATCGTCATTCCAATCCTCAACAGGATGGCTTACGGTCTGCTGTTCTTCCCATTCCTGCAATGCCGCTTCATTGAGTGAACGGGTTGCTTCTTCCAGAGTAATTTCTTCAAAGCCTTCGTCTTTAACGATACGGGGAATATATTCAGGCTCTTCGGTTTCAACGAAAGGAACGATATATGGTGCATCTTTTCTTAAGGATGCGTGGTGTTGGCGGGGTTCGGATAATTGAACAGACTCTGCAGACGGATTTTCAGACGACCCTTCGATATCGGCATCTTGATGATATTCGTGTTTTGCTTCTTGGCTTTCAAAGAAATCCGCTATATCAGACATACCGGCTTCAGTTTCTTCATTTTCGGTGTTTACCGGTTGTTCTGTTAATTGCTCTTGCTGCGGAGTGTAACGCGCCGCCATCAGGCGCAGACGTGCGATGGTTTTTCCGTATGCCGCTTTGGCATCTTCCGAAAATTGATGTGGAGAATCAGCATCCTGATCGTGAGGAATATATGTGCCCTCTTGCAAGCCGCGCTCTAAGCGCGCCAATTCATGCTGCCACTCACGTTCTTGTTTTCTGTGCAGCCAAAATACGCCGCAAATGGCACACAATAAAATGATAATCAGCACTGTCCAAAACATTCGCTGTTTCCCTTGAAATAAACGGCAAAGGTCGTTATTTTAGCGTGTTTCAGCACTAAACAAAACAAGTCCGCAGCGAATTTCGCCTGCGGAGTATAATGCAGGTCGTCTGAATATTTACTCTCGGTCTGGTTTCGTATGAATTTTCAAGCCGCATGGTTCTCCAGTTCGATTTTAATCGCCGCTTGGCTGCTATTGTCCATTCTGCTTCTCGCTTGCGCGCGTCCGGCATGGCAATCCATGCAGAAGCACCATTCCGCCTTCATCCTCTCCGCCCTGATACTGACGACTGCATGGTGCCTGAATGCAATGACTGACGAAGGGCAGCTCGCGCAAATGAGCTACCACCTGCTTGCCATGAATTTGGTTGCCTTAATGATTGGCGCACCCGCCGCATTATGGCTGGGTTCGGCTTTGCTTCTTCCTTATCTTTTATTGTTCAACGGCGGCGACGGATACGCCTATCCCGTCAACGCCCTCGCTTTGCTCTTACCACCGCTCATTGTTAATCAGCTCTCTTGCTGCTTGGTCAACCGTCTTCCCGCGAATATTTTTATCTTCATTTTTGTCAACGGCTTCATTGCGTCCGCCGTAGGCATGATGCTGACCGGACTGGTACTGGTCAGCGTTTTGGATATCAGTCATGCCTTCCCAACCTCCGTACTTTGGACCACCGCCTTTCCTATTTTCATCCTGATCGCCTGGGCGGAGGCCTTCCTCAGCGGCATCACTACCGCCATTTTTATCGCACTCAGACCGCAATGGATTAATACTTTTGACGACAACCGATATTTGAAATCCAGCAATAAAATTTGGTAAACCGTAAAAGGTCGATTGGTTAATATGTATCCCTATAATCTATTTTAATAACAATTAGGTAAAGAAGAAATATTTATGTTTAGCCTAAAAACAGATAGAGACATTTTTAGTAATTTTGAAATTCGGGCGAATATTGTCACTAATTTAGGGAAATTGCCTAACTTAAACGAGTCATATTTATCATTTTTGGTTCGATTTAAAGGTATGGAAATTACTCCTGATGTAATCATATATGGATATGAAGATTCCTTAAATGAAAATGGATATTTAGAAAATAATTATTCTGAATGTAGTAAGGTATTCTGGATGATTGGCTATTCAGGACAAGGAGATGGTTGGTTCATAAATAAGCTGGATGGCTCAATCTTCTTTTATGATCATGATTCAGGGGATTATCAAATAGATAATTTCATGAGTTTGAGAATAAATTTTTTAGAATTTCTACAATTATCCCTTTTATACCGTGAGTTAGAGAGATATCTTGATTTAAATAATGGCATAATAGACGAAATCAGCCAAAAACAATTTGAAGATACGGTAAATTCGATACATGATAATTTATTCTCTTCTTACCCTTATAGATATTTTGATACTAAGACAACGTCTAACAGCTGAATATTACTATTTCATCAGTTCTCTTTCGAAGCCACTGTCGCTTATTCTGTGATTCAACATAAAAGGTCGTCTGAAAACCAATTTTCAGACGACCTTTTATCTGAGATATGAAAATCCAAGCTACGGATGTCATCAAATCGTTTTCAAATCCTCGTTGTTTATGAATGATTTTTCTTTTTTCTGCTCAAAAAACTCATGTTAAGCGGAGTAAAGTTTAGATGAAAGCGTGGTACAATATTGTCAACAATTTAAGGCGTTTTCCTCGCGGAGAACGCTGTTTTTCATTCGACATCAAGAGGCTTTTATGAAATTTTTAGACCGTGAGGCGACGATTGCCGAACCGGGTTTCAACCGTTGGCTGGTGCCGCCTGCCGCTTTGGCGGTGCATCTTGCCATCGGGCAGATTTATGCGTATTCCGTGTTTAACGCGCCGCTGACCAAGCTTATCGGCATTACCGAATCTGCAGCCGGAGATTGGAAGCTGACGACTGTGGGCTGGATTTTCAGTATCGCGCTGGCCATGTTGGGCGCGTCTGCTGCGTTGTTCGGTACTTGGATGGAGCGTGTCGGCCCGCGCAAGGCGATGTTTGTCGCGGCGTGCTGTTTTAGCTTGGGATTTTTTGTGTCGGCACTCGGCGTCACTACGCATAATCTGTTTCTTCTGTATTTGGGCAACGGCGTGATCGGCGGCATCGGCTTGGGGTTAGGCTATATCGGCCCGGTGTCCACTTTAATGAAGTGGTTTCCCGACAAACCGGGTATGGCGACGGGTTTGGCGATCATGGGGTTTGGCGGCGGTGCGATGCTTGCTTCGCCGTTGTCCGTATCGTTGATGAATGCGTTTTCAGACGACGTGTCGGTCGGCGTCGCACCGACTTTTGTCGTGCTGGGACTGTTTTACCTTGTGTTGATGATGTTCGGCGCATTCACCATCCGCGTGCCGGCGGAGGGTTGGAAACCTGAAGGCTATGTCGCGCCGAAAGTCAAAAACAAGCTGGTCAGCAGCAATCATGTCAATGTTTCCCAAGCGATGAAAACGCCGCAATTTTGGCTGTTGTTTTGGGTATTGTGCCTGAACGTGACTGCCGGCATCGGCGTTTTGGGGCAGGCTTCGGTCATGATTCAGGAGCTGTTTTCAGAGGCATCGGTCGGCAAACAAGCGGCAATCGGCGCGGGGGCGGCAGCAGGTTTCGTCAGCCTTTTGAGCCTGTTCAATATGGGCGGGCGGTTTTTATGGTCCAGCGTTTCCGACAAACTCGGACGTAAAAATACCTACACCATTTTTTTCGTACTCGGTTCGCTGCTGTATTTTGCCGTTCCGTCTATTGGCGAGAGTGGAAACAAGGCTTTGTTCATTATTGGATTCTGCGTCATCATTTCCATGTATGGCGGCGGTTTTGCCGCGATTCCGGCTTATTTGAAAGACTTGTTCGGCACTTATCAGGTCGGCGCGATTCACGGACGTATTTTGCTGGCGTGGTCAACCGCCGCCGTGATCGGTCCGGTTTTGGTGAACTACATCCGCCAAAGCCAAATCGACAGCGGTGTTCCCGCCGCACAGGCATACGGCGTTACCATGTATATCATGGCGGGATTGTTGATTGTCGGTTTGCTGTGCAACCTTGCCGTCAGATCAGTTCATGAAAAACACCACGAAACCGACATCAAAACAGCGGCACACAGCGGCAATCCCGATGACGAAACTGCTGTTTCCGATGCCTACTTGTTGCAGGAAAAAGTTGCGGCAGGCGGTTTTTCGGTTTGGTGGCGTTGGACGTTGGTCGGCGTCCCGCTGGCTTACGGCGTGGTGATGGTGTTCGTCAAGGCATTGGATTTGTTCCGTTAGGCTTTCGGATGCCGACGTTAGGTCGTCTGAAATGCAGATATGGGTTTTCAGGCGACCTCTGAGCGGAAAGACCGGCTTTTATAGTGGATTAACTTTAAATCAGGACAAGGCGACGAAGCCGCAGACAGTACAGATAGTACGGAACCGATTCACTTGGTGCTTCAGCACCTTAGAGAATCGTTCTCTTTGAGCTAAGGCGAGGCAACGCCGTACTGATTTAAAGTTAATCCACTATATTTTTATAACCGTCTGATTGGTAAAAGCATTAGTGTGCAATGCCGATTGAGATAAGGTTTGCACGAAGTATCGCAGGGCAAATCGGCAATTTATACCGGACCGGATTTGTGATACATTTTTGCCTTCACAAACCGCAGCAAGCTGCCGGTCAAACGGGAAATCTGTCTTCTTCCCGTTTGTTGACCCATGATAGGAAAAGAAATGTTTTGGTATATCGTAGGATTTTTTGCTTTCGTAGTTGCCGTCCTTGCGCTTTGGGTGAATGCCAGCGCATTTGGTATGCAGGAGGACGGCACGCCGCAATCGGAATATGAAAAACGCTTGGGCTTGGGGGCAAAATTGAAGGATAAGGAGACTGCTATGAAAGAACGCGAAGCGGCAAGGTTTCATCCTGATGATTGATGCTGCATTACGATTCTTCCTTCGGATATACGGTGGATTCGGTGTTCTGAAACCTTAGACCATCATGTAAAAAGGTCGTCTGAAACCTAAATTTGGTTTTTCAGACGACCTTTTTGTTTACGGCTTTACTGTTTATTCGATGACAACGCGTGCGTTAAGCGGCTGGACGGGGCGGCTGTTGTGCGAACCGATGGCGCGGGTGAATTTTTCTGCCTGCGCCTGATCGATGTGATCGTAGGTTTTCAATACCAGCCACGATACGCCTTCGCTGCATGGTGGCGTGGTCAGCGAACCGGCAAAGCGGTAGTAATTCAGCCGTTTCGGCAGCAGGGTGCCGGCGTCGAAGGCTTTGTCGAGGTTTACCTTTCCTTCTTTCATCGGCATCACGTTCCATATAGGCGCGAGGCGGTCGTTGGTTTTGCCGGCTTCGTACAATACTGCCAATACTAAAGGCTGTCGGTTTTCGTCTAGGTGGACGAAGTGGGCTTCCATTGGGAAGGTGCGGCCTTTGATTTGGTTTTCACTGGGTACATGGAAATGGAATTGTTTCAGGGTGTAGGTGCGGCCGTTCACGCTGAGGGTATTGCCGCCTTCCGGGTAGTTGACTTGAATGGTGTGGCCGTTGTTTTCCACGTTAACCGCGCTCGGCTTGTAATTGACTTTGATGGCGGGCAGTCTGCCGGAGACGGTTTCGGTGATGTTGACGGGGGATTGGTTTTTGCCTGTGGAACACAAACGGAACTCTTCAGACAGGCTGCCCCAGCTTTCGGGGGAGTCGTGTCCGGTGTAGCCCCAATGGGTGTGGTTTCCATGTGCGGCGGCGGAGAATGCTGCGAAGGTGGACAGCAGGAAAACAGTCAGGCGAGGCAGAGTGAGGTTCAAGCAGGGCATTGCAATATCCTTTCTGTAAGGAGGAGGGAAAAAAGCATTGCGGTGCGTATGTAGATTATTGTTATTTTTTATTTAACCATAGCCATATTAAATCATTAGGTCAAGCCTTCTTGGGTTAATTCTGTTAAGGCTATGAAGTTAAGGCGAATTCATTTTTTAAAAAACGATATTGTCGTTTTGAAAATTGATAATAATTTGAAATAGAAAATGCCTATTTTTCATCCCTTAAAAATTTAAGGAAAGCCGACTTATGAAAAAGGTCGTCTGAAAACCTGAATTTGGGTTTCAGACGACCTTTTGCCTTGCCTGACAAGGGTTATTTGTGCAGCCCGCATTCTTTGCTGTCTTTGCTTTCCCACCACCAGCGTCCGGCGCGGATGTCTTCGTCTGCTTTGACGGGGCGGGTGCAGGGTTCGCAGCCTATGCTCGGGTAGCCTTGGAAATACAGGGCATTGAGCGGGACGTCGTAGGCTTGCGCGTATGCCCAGACGTCGTTTTCTTCCCAGTCGAAAATGGGGTTGAACTTGGCGATGTTGCGGCTGTGGTCAGTTTCTTCGAAATCCAATTCGCTGCGGGTGGCCGATTGGCTGCGGCGTTGTCCGGTCAGCCAGGCGGGGGCGTTTTTCAGGGCGCGGTTGAGCGGCTCGATTTTGCGGATGTGGCAGCAACGGCGGCGCAGCTCGACGCTGTCGTACATGGCGGTTGCGCCGAATTCCTGCTCAAACTGCCGCGCGCTTTCGGGGTCGGGGTGGAAAACTTCCAGCTCGGTTTGGTAGCGGACGTTGACGGCGGTAATCAGGGCGGCGGTTTCGGGATTGAGTTTGCCGGTGTCGAGGGTGATGATGCGCAGGGGGAGTTTCAGGCGGCAGATGGCGTCGGTAATGATCATGTCTTCGACGGCAAGGCTGGAGGCGAAGACGGCTTGCGGATAGCGGCGGGCGATGTGTTTGAGGCGGGTTTCGAGCGTGGCGGTCAACTCGGGCAGCCGGCGCCGTTCGGCTTCGCCTGTCATCGGGATGCGCCAAAGCTGGGGACGGAAGAGGGACATGGTTGGCTTGTTCCTTGTTTTTTGTTTTCAGACGACCTCTCTTGCGGCAAAGGGGTCGTCTGAAAGTTTGTACGGAACATTATTGTCGGGCGGTCTTGCGCGAAGGGGAAAGAATGCTTTTCTATTTCTTTATAACCAAAGCGATTGCTGCTGGTCTTTCGGCACGAGGTGGTTCACGCCTATACCGATGAGGCGGAAGGCGTCTTCATGCTGGAGCGGCACGCGCTGCATCAGGGTTTGCGCGGCGCAAAGTAGGGCGTCGATGTCGGGTAGGACGGAAGAGTAGGTTAGGGAGCGGGTGATGATGCGGAAATCATGAGTTTTCAGCTTGAGGGTTACGCCTTTGGCTTCGACATTTTTGCGTGCGATTTGCCGCCACAGGTCTTCGGCAAGATGGGGCAGATGTCCGGCGGCCTGTTCGAGCGACAGGTCTTCGGGCAAGGTGATTTCGGTGGAGATTTGGAGGCGTTCGCGTTCGGCTTTGACGGGACGTTCGTCCGTACCGCGTGCCAAATCATAGAGGCGGTAGCCGTAGCGTCCGAAATGGTTTAACAGTTCGCCGCGCTCGAAACGGCGCAAATCGCCTGCCGTCTGCATACCCAGCGACTGCATTTTTTTCAGCGTTACCTTGCCCACGCCGGGGATTTTGCCCAAGGGCAGGGTTTCCAAAAAAACCATGATTTTGTGCGGCGGCAGGACGAATTGCCCGTTCGGCTTGCGCCAGTCCGACGCGATTTTCGCCAGAAATTTATTCGGCGCGATGCCTGCGGAGGCGGTCAGACCGGTTTCTGCAAAAATGGCGGCGCGGATTTCTTTGGCAACTTCGCTGGCGTAGGGGATGTTTTTGAAATTGTGGGTCACGTCAAGATAGGCTTCATCCAGCGACAAGGGTTCGATTAAATCAGTATAGCGCCTGAATACGGCGTGAATCTGCGCGGAAACCTGACGGTACAAATCGAAATGCGGCGGCACATACACCGCTTGCGGACACAATCTTTTCGCCGTCGCCACCGACATCGCGGAATGCAGCCCGAACTGCCGCGCTTCATATGATGCAGCGCAAATCACCGAACGCGCGCCTTCCCACGCGACAACCACGGGCAGCCCTTTCAAATGCGGCTGCTCGCGCAGTTCTACCGATGCGTAGAACGCGTCCATGTCGATATGGATGATTTTGCGCTGGGACATTGAAGATGGTTGTGAAGAAAAAAGAGACGGGTATTTTAGCGGAAAACGATAGAGGAAGGTCGTCTGAAAGGGCATTTGGTTTTCAGACGACCTTTTATCAGAGAAAGCAAGCAGACTTTGCAGATTTGCTCGATGGCTCGAATCTACGCCGTTTCATGTGCCCATTGGGGGAGGGTGGTTTTTTGTTTGCAAAAAGCGAACAGACGCTGCCCATTGCACTTTTCAAACATCAGCTCTACGCCGCTTTGCAAACGCAAAATCAGGGCGGAAGGCGTATCGATTTTGATGAAGTCGATATGGTGTTGCACGAGTTTGGCAATGGCGGAATACAAATCAAGCTTGTCCGCATGCCTGAAAAACCAAGGATTTAAGCTTAACCAACGCCCGCCGTTCAACGAGGCGCCGGGTTGGAAATCCGCACGGATTTGAGTCAGGCGGTCGTCTGAAAAATGCAGCTCGATATCGCCATACAGCCAAATATTCCAGCCCCTTTTTACCAAAAGCCCTTTAGGAACGCATTCGGGCGCAGGGAACATTTGCAGAATCATCTCCGCCGTCTGTCCGATTTCCAAATAATCAAATCGGCCTGTGGTCAGAAAGTCGTACATATCGACGGAAATCGGGAAATGGTAGCGCATGGTCGTTTCAGACGAGGTGTGAAATATGGGCTATCTTAGTTCAAAATACAAATGCAATCAATTCTTATTTTTATTTATTTGGCTCATTAAAAGAAATTTGTCGGACAGGCTGATCACTCAAAACAATATTAAGATATTGATAATGAGTTTTCCAATACGCAAATTTGCCATATGATTATCCGCGTTTCATCATCATTTATTCAGTTTATCAGCTATGGCATACATTTTTATATTTTTAGTCGGATGCTTCATTTTCATCCTGATTGCCCGCAGAGTACGGCCAGCGCCTGAAATCATTTGGGAAAACGAACCGCTCACCTGCATCAGTCTCGGTAATTTATTGGATAACGAACGGATTTACTTCGGCAAAAACGAGATTTTTATTTGTGAAGGCAGTGAAATCAAAGCACGTCATCCTCTTCAAAATCTGATTTATTTGAGTAGGACGATGATGGCCCTTTTCGGTACTCATGTTTAGAGGCTGGAGTTTAGGGCGGACGGAAGTCAAGTTGCTTATCATTTTTATCCCAAAGCCGGCGGATTCGCTATTTTTTATAAACAACTGGTTCAAAATCATCCGCGTACCATTATGGACTGTTGGAGTGAATGGAGGAGATAGGCAGTTTGGGGCTGCAAATGAATATAGTGGATTAACTTTAAACCAGTACGGCGTTGCCTCGCCTTAGCTCAAAGAGAACGATTCTCTAAGGTGCTGAAGCACCAAGTGAATCGGTTCCGTACTATCTGAGACCTTTGCAAAAAAGCCCTTCCCCCGACAGCCGAAACCCAAACACAGGTTTTCGTCTATTTCCGCCCCCAAATACCTCCTGATTTTACCCAAATACCCCCTTAATCCTCCCCTGATACCTGATAATCAGGCATCCGGGCCGCCTTTTAGGCGGCAACAGACACACTTAGCCTGTTAGCCGCTTTCAACAGGTTTAAACACATCGCCTTCAGATGGCTTTGCGCACTCACTTTAACCAGACCAAAATAGGCTGCTCGGACATAGCGGAATTTACGGTGCAGCGTACCGAAGCTTTGTTCGACCACATAACGGGTTTTCGATAAATACCGGTTACGCTTCGTTTGATTTTCCGTCAGCGGACGGTTACGGTGGGTTTTGCGCATAATGCCGTCCAACAACTGATGCTCTTTCAGATGTTGCCGGTTTTCCTTGCTGTCGTAGCCTTTATCGGCATAGACGGTCGTATCTTCGGCAATGCCCTCCAACAAAGGCAACAGGTGGTTGCACTCATGGGTATTGGCGGGGGTGATGTGCAGTTTCTCGATATAGCCTTCCTCATCGGTACGGGTATGTTGTTTGTAACCGAGTCTGTATAAACCGTTTTTCTTTGTCCAGCGGGCATCGCTGTCTTTACTCGGTGTGGTTTGTCCGCTGACTTGTCCTTCTTCATCGACTTCTATGGCCTGACGCTGTTTGCTGCCGGCGGTCTGAATAATGGTGGCGTCAATGACGGCGGCGGATGCTTTCTCTACTTTTAGGCCTTTTTCGGTCAGTTGGCAGTTAATCAATTTTAGCAATTCGGACAGGGTGTCGTCTTGCGCCAGCCAGTTGCGGTAGCGGCATAAGGCGCTGAATCGGGGATGCTCAGTTCGTCAAAACGGCAAAACAGGTTGAAGTCGATGCGGGTGATGAGGCTGTGTTCGAGTTCGGGATCGGAGAGGCTGTGCCATTGTCCAAGCAGGACGGCTTTGAACATGGACAACAGGGGATAGGCGGGACGGCCGCGGTGGTCTCTAAGGTAACGGGTTCTTTGACGATTCAGGTACTGTTCGATCGGCTGCCAATCAATCACCTGATCCAACTTCAATAGTGGGAAGCGGTCGATGTGTTTGGCGATCATGGCTTGTGCGGTTTGTTGGAAGAAGGTGCTCATGAGAAATCCCCTAAATGTCTTGGTGGGAATTTAGGGGATTTTGGGGAATTTTGCAAAGGTCTCAATTTGTTTGCATCCATACTTTTTAACACAGATTATTTTCAAAAATACTTTTTCATTGGTTGATTGTATGTTAAGTAAATGTTATTTGTTATATACTCTGCCTAACTGGTCGGTTTGAGCGTTCACATGAATGCAATCCGACTGATTTCCAACCTATACAACAACAGAGAGCAAACTAAATGATACCGATAACCTTGGATAAAACCGACCTTAAAATCTTACAAGTCCTGCAAGAAAACGGCAGATTGACCAATGTCGAATTATCCGAGCGAATCGCGCTTTCACCCTCTCCCTGCCTGCGCCGCCTGAAACAATTGGAAGACGCAGGAATCATCCGCCAATATGCCGCCCTGCTCTCCCCTGCAGCCGTCCATTTGGGCTTGCAGGCATTTATCCGCGTTTCCATCAGCAAAGCAAAAGATGCTCGCGAAGACTTTGCGCAATCGGTGCAGGAATGGCCCGAAGTATTGAGCTGCTTTGCCCTGACCGGCGAAACCGACTACCTGCTCCACGCATTTTTTACCGATATGAACTCGTTTTCCCATTTCGTTTTGGACACGCTTCTGTCCCACCACGGCGTACAAGACGCGCAGTCTAGCTTCGTGTTGAAAGAAATCAAAAATACAACCGCTCTGCCGCTGGGACACCTCATCCCCGATTAAAGGCAAAACACAAAGGTCGTCTGAAAACGTAAACCCTGTATTTCTCAGCGTTTTCATTTTCAGACGACCTTTTTTCATCCTCATGGCGATATCCTGAAAACAGAAAGTTTTATGCTATACTTGAGAATTATTTTTAATTAAATTAAATCCAAAATTCCCGCATGACTACCCCCGACTCCGCCACCGTAACCGACCACACCCGCCAATGGCTCGAAAAAGCCGTCATCGGGCTCAACCTCTGCCCCTTCGCCAAAGCGCCGCACGTCAAAAACCTCGTGCGCATCAGCGTCAGCCAAGCCCGTCATCTGGACGGTTTCCTCGAAGACCTTGACCGCGAATTGCAGCTTTTGGGCGACACGCCCGCCGACGAGCTGGAAACCACCCTGCTTGTCCACCCGACCCTGTTCCCCGACTTCGACACCTTCAACCAAATGCTCGACATCGCCGATGCCGCCGTTGTGGACAACGGTTTGGAAGGCATAGTCCAAATTGCCCCGTTTCATCCCGATTTCCAATTTGAAGGCACGGATTCAGACGACATCGGCAACTACACCAACCGCTCGCCCTACCCCACCCTGCATCTCATCCGCGAAGACAGCATCGCCAAAGCCGCACAAGCCTTCCCCGATGCCTCCGCCATTTTCGAGCGCAACATCGCCCTGCTCGAAGAAATGGGACACGAAGGCTGGGACAAGCTCGACATCCCACGCTGTCCGTTCCCGCACGGCAAATCCAAAGAATCCGAATAAAACCTACAACAAAACAACAATATGATTCGCTACTTACTCATCTTTTGCGGCGCAGTTTCCTTTCTCTTAGGCATCATCGGCATTTTTCTGCCGATTATGCCCACCACCCCCTTCATCATCCTTGCCGCCGCCTGCTGGGCAAAAGCCTCGCCCCGCTTCCACCGCTGGCTGCACCAACACCGCTATTTCGGCCCTATGGTGCAAAACTGGGAAAACAACGGCGCCGTCCCGCGCAAAGCCAAAATCTTCGCCATCAGCATGATGGGCCTATCCTGCATCTTCATGTTTTGGCGCTTCCCCGAACAATGGTGGATAGGCGCAGCATCCACATTGGGCTGCGGCTGCGTCGCTGTCTGGATGTGGTTGCGTCCCGAACCCTGAGTCGTGTTCAAAATCCGATATTCAATTATAGTGCCTCTTCAGCTGAATACCATGCAGCAACAAACTATCCTCAAACCAAACTTCTAATCCCAATATACATAGAATATTGACATCAAAAAATTCCGTGTCTAATATCATTATCATGGAATTACAAAGACAATCGGCTTTAAGACAAGCCTCTGACAACAAAGATGTGATTGATCCCAAGAAAAATAAATGAAGAATCCCTTTATGAATAAATTTATTTTAACCCTTTGTCTTGGCGCGTCTTCCGCCGTCTCCTTTGCCTGTTCGCCCGGCATTGGCGGGGGTCCTTCCGGAGACCCTCATTGTATGGCCCCTATTTTGGCAAACGATCCATATTACAACGGTTCTATGAATAATGGCCAAGTAGGCAGACCTACTAAGACTACTATCATTTATCTGCCTTCTAAATACGGTGCCGTAGCTATGAATTTGAATACAGGTTACGCAAGCGGCGTATTAGATCAGGACTCTTTGTCTAACGCGAAGAAAAATGCTCTGGCTGAATGCAAGAAAAGAGATCCTCAAGGTTCATGCAAAATAGTTTCATGGGTTAGGAATGGATGTATTGCTGGAGCCGAAGGTAAGGAACTTAATTCAGGTAAATGGAAGTCTTTTTATATTGGTACAGAAAAAGGAACGGCAGAGGCTGCCGCATTGGCGAAGTGTAAAGCTGATTCTAGCATGAGCAACTGCCGAATTTATTTACCTGAAGGCTGCTCCCTCCCCTGACATTTAACAATCCTAATGGTCGTCTGAAAACGCAGTTTCCGTTCCGAAACCGTATTTTCAGACGACCTTTTGTCATTTCAAAGCATCGGTTTTAAAATATCGGCAACACAAACCATCAAAAGGAAAGCCGTCATGGCACAATTCTTCGCCATCCACCCCGACAACCCGCAGGAACGCCTGATCAAACAAGCCGCCGACATCGTCCGCAACGGCGGGGTCGTCGTGTATCCCACCGACTCCTGCTACGCGCTCGGCTGCAAACTCGGCGACAAAGCCGCGATGGAACGCATCCTCGCTATTCGCAAAATCGACTTGAAACACCACCTGACCCTCATGTGCGCCGATTTGAGCGAATTGGGCACTTACGCCAAAGTTGACAACGCCCAGTTCCGCCAGCTCAAAGCCGCCACCCCGGGCAGCTACACCTTCATCCTGCAAGCCACCAAAGAAGTCCCCAACCGCACGCTGCACCCGAAACGCAAAACCATAGGCCTGCGCGTTCCCGACAACAACATCGCCTTAAGCCTGTTGCAGGAATTGGGCGAGCCGCTGCTCAGTTGCACCCTGATGCTGCCCGAAGACGACGAGCCGCTGACCGACCCCTACGAAATCCGCGACCGCCTCGAACACAGCGTCGATTTGGTGATTGACGGCGGCTGGTGCGGTACCGAGCCGACCACCGTCATCGACATGACCGACGGCACGGAACTCATCCGCCAAGGCAAAGGCGACACCGCCCTATTCGGTCTGTAAACCCCAAAAACTATAGTGGATTAAATTTAAATCAGGACAAGGCGACGAAGCCGCAGACAGTACAGATAGTACGACAAGGCGAGGCAACGCCGTACTGGTTTAAAGTTAATCCACTATAAAAGGTCGTCTGAAAACCCAAATCAGTTTTCAGACGACCTTTTGACATTGTCCCAGCCGGAAACAATCGGCTTATTCGAAAATCAACGATGCTGCGGGTTGTAACGGTTTTCCAAGCGCAGGAACACCCAGCCCAAGAAAGTCGTCATCATGAGATAAATCAGCGCGACGGTATAGAGCGGTTCTTCATAAACGGAATAGCGACCGCTAATCGTACTTTGCACATAAGCCAGCTCCGCCACGGCGATAACGGACAAGAGCGAGCTGTCTTTCAAAAGCGTAATAAATTCGCTGGCAAGCGGCGGCAGCATACGGCGCAAAGCCTGCGGAAGAATCACATAGCGCATAGCCTGCGGATAAGTCAGCCCCAGCGAACGCGCCGCTTCCATCTGACCGCGGTCGATGGACTGGATGCCCGCGCGGAAAATCTCGCAGATATACGCGCCGGAGTTGGCAATCAAGGCAAGCGAACCGGCAATCAGCGCGCCGTAAGAACGTCGGATTTCCACCGCCTCGTCGCCGTTAATCAGCAAACCGTCGGTAGGATGGACGAAAAACGGGAACCAGACGTAAGACCAAATCACAATCTGCACAAACAGCGGCGTACCACGGAACAGCGTTACATACAGCAGCGAAACCTTACGCAAAACCCAAGCCAGCGCGCGCATGGGCGCACCCGCTTTTTCCAGATGAATCAAGCGCGCCAGCGCGAGCAGCAGACCCAATACGGAGCCGCCCGCTGTCGCCACTACGGTCAAACCCAGCGTCGTCAGCGCGCCGTAGAAAAACATCCAGCGGTATTCGTAAATAATGTCAAACCGAAAATCCATACTCGTCCGCCTGTCTAAAACTCTGGGAAACGGTTTGCGGCAGCCGCCCGATTCCCGAACATTGGAAAAATGAAACTCAATATTTTACAAGAAAATACATTCTTTGAATGCCTTTTTGTTAAATTAATCGGGTTGCATTCGTTTTTTTTACATTTCCCCATCCGTCGCGCCTATCCGCCAATCGTCGCACTCGAATCCGTTTTCTTCTGAAAAAACAACGCAAAACAATCCCGATATGCCGTCGCAAAATTGACCGTCCCAACAAAAAGGCGGATAATCCGCCCATCCTTAAAACACCGTTTCAGACGACCTTTTCCCGTGATTTAAAAGGTCGTCTGAAACCTTTTATAAAGCACGAACATGAAAGCACCCGAACTCCTCCTTCCCGCTGGCGGCCTCGAACGTATGCGCGCCGCCTACGATTACGGCGCAGACGCCGTTTATGCCGGCAGCCCGCGTTACTCCCTGCGCGCCCGCAACAACGAATTCGCCAAACTCGACGTCCTCGAGCAAGGCATTAAAGAAGCGCACGAGCGCAACAAAAAATTCTTTTTGACCGTCAACACCCTGCCGCACAATTCCAAGCTCAAAACCTTCGTCGCCGACATGGAGCCGCTGATTGCCATGAAGCCTGACGCGCTGATTATGGCGGATCCGGGTTTGATTATGACCGTGCGCGAAAAATGGCCGGAAATGCCGATCCACCTGTCTGTACAGGCGAACACCACCAACTACTGGGGCGTGAAATTCTGGCAGAACATCGGCGTCGAACGCATCATCCTGTCGCGCGAATTGAGCATGGAAGAAATCGCCGAAATACGCCAAGAATGTCCCGACATCGAACTCGAAGTCTTTATCCACGGCGCATTGTGCATCGCCTACTCAGGCCGTTGCCTGTTGTCCGGCTACTTCAACCACCGCGACCCCAACCAAGGCACCTGCACCAACTCCTGCCGCTGGGACTACAAAGTCCACAACGCCACTGAAAGCGATGCGGGCGACGCCCAGCTTCTGCAAGGCTTCAACTTTGAAAAAGCCCAAGAAGAAGCCAACCAAAACTTCGAAGGCATCAACGGTCAGCAACGCCACCCCTACGCAGACAAAGTCTTCCTGATTGAAGAGTCCAACCGCCCCGGCGAAATGATGCCGATTATGGAAGACGAACACGGCACCTACATCATGAATTCCAAAGACCTGCGCGGTATCGAAGTCGTTGAAAAACTCGCCAAAATCGGCGTGGACAGCCTCAAAGTCGAAGGCCGCACCAAGTCACTCTACTACGTCGCCCGCGTCGCCCAGTCCTACCGCAAAGCGATTGACGATGCCGTCGCAGGCCGTCCGTTCGACTACGGCTTACTGAGCGAACTCGAAGGCCTCGCCAACCGCGGCTACACCAGCGGCTTCCTTGAACGCCACCAAACCCAAGACTATCAAAACTACCTCAGCGGTCATTCCACCGCCAAACAAAGCCAATACGTCGGACACGTTACCGAAATCGACGACGAAGGCTGGGCAACGGTGGAAGTCAAAAACCGCTTCGCCGTCGGCGATACTTTGGAAATCATCCACCCCGAAGGCAACCAAACCGTTACGCTGGAACAAATGACCCGCAAAGGCGCAGCCGTCGACGTCGCCCCAGGCAACGGCATCCAAGTCAAAATCCCGAATATGCAGGGCAAAGAAAAAGCCTTGCTGGCGCGTGTCATCAAATAATCGTGAGGTCGTCTGAAATTTTTCAGACGACCTTTCGCCTTTTGTTAAGGAACTGTATGAACGAACAAACCAAACAGACCGCTCAAACCATAGGTCGTCTGAAACGTAAAGCCAGCGACGAAGAACGGCTGCAAGGCTGGCGCGAAACCTGCGCCGAACAAGGATTAAGCGGCGAATTTATCCTGACCGCGAAGCTCAACGGCGCGGCTTATACCGAGGAAGAAGCCCGCATGGTGGCGGAGCTTTTCGGCAAATAAACTGACAATTTATTATTTTAAAATTACAAATCATATCAAAACTTGACAAAGTTACCGATTTTGATTATAGTCGTATCTGAGTTAACATTGCCGATTTGACACAGCTTGCGGGCATAAACAGCTAAAGCGTATTTTCATTTTCTGCTGTTTTTATTCCTTTCTTTATATCCAAGCCCGTTGTGTACAGCATCGGGCTTCTTTTTTTCCGGAAGTATCAGGAAGTATTTATGATTATTTTGGACAACGTTTCCAAACATTACCAAACGCGCGACAAAACCCGTTTTGCCGCCGTCGAGCCGACCAGCCTCGAAATCCAAGACGGCGAAATCTTCGGTCTGATGGGCTATTCCGGCGCGGGCAAATCCACCCTGTTGCGCCTGATTAACCTGTTGGAACGTCCCGACAGCGGCAAGGTCAATGTGTGCGGACAAGAGCTGACCGCGCTTGATGCCGCCGCATTGCGTCAAGCGCGGCAGAATATCGGCATGGTATTTCAGCAGTTTAATCTTTTGAGCAACCGCACCGTTGCCGACAATGTTGCCTTTCCTTTGGAAATCGCCGGATGGTCGTCTGAAAAAATCAAAGAACGCGTCAAAGAATGCCTTGAAATCGTCGGCTTGACCGAACGCGCCGACCACTACCCCGCCCAGCTTTCCGGCGGGCAGAAACAACGCGTCGGCATCGCCCGCGCGCTCGCGCCCAAACCCCAAGTCATCCTCGCCGACGAACCCACTTCCGCCCTCGACCCCGCCACCACGCGCAGCGTCTTGGAATGTTTGGAAGATATCAACAAGCGATTCAACGTTACCATCGTCATCGTGACCCACGAAATGAGCGTCATCCGCCGCCTGTGCGACCGCGCCGCCCTCTTGGATAAAGGAAAAGTGGTGGAAATCGTCGAAGTACGCGGCAACCAAATCCACGCCCAATCCGAAATCGGGCGCGAACTGATTCGGGAGGACTGATATGGCAGACTTAACATTCGAACAAGCCGTTTCCACCATCGTCGGCATGAAAGACGAAATCGTCCGCGCCTTGGGCGAAACCTTCGTCATGGTCGGACTGTCCACCACGATTGCCGTCATCTTCGGCACGCTCTTGGGCGTCTTACTTTTCGTGACTTCCAACCGCCAGCTGCATTACAACAAGCCGGTGAATTTCCTGTTTGACAACTTAGTCAACCTGATGCGCGCCTTCCCCTTCGTCATCCTGATGATTGCCATGATACCCGCCACCCGTGCCATCGTAGGCAGCACCATTGGCCCGATTGCCGCCTCGCTGGTATTGAGCGTATCCGGTCTGTTTTACTTCGCCCGACTGGTGGAACAAAACCTGCGCGAAGTCCCCAAAGGCGTGATTGAAGCCGCCACCGCCATGGGCGCATCGCCGCTTGCCATCGTCCGCAAAGTCCTTTTGAACGAAGCGCGCGCGGGCATGGTTTCCAGCATCACCGTCCTCGCCATCGGCCTGCTCTCATACAGCGCGGCGGCAGGCATGATAGGCGGCGGCGGCTTGGGCGACCTCGCTATCCGCTACGGCTACTACCGCTACCAAACCGAAGTCATCATCTTCATCGTCGCCATCCTCGTGCTGCTCGTTATCCTGATTCAAAGCACCGGCAACGCATTGGCGCGGAAATTGGACAAACGTTAAACCTCACAAACGTAAACAAGGTCGTCTGAAAATACACCTGATGCATTTTCAGACGACCTTTTGAGTGAAAAATACAACATGAAATCCGCCAAAAAAATTCTAATTGCCGTTTATTTAATCAATATCGGCAATATTCTTTGGTACTTTATCGGCCCCATGAACCATATGCCGAAAATATTGTACGTAGTTCTGAGCGTCGGCATCTTTCTTGCACAACTCGTCATCTTGGAAAAATTAGAACGCCCGACCTCCGATGACGTCAACGCACACAACAGCAAAATGCTGCGTAACGATATGGGTTTCTTCATTTTACTGTGTCTCGGGTTATTGGCTGTCTTTATGATATGGTCCCTTATCGCCTCCCCTGTCCCCATCTGGGGTATCCTTTCATTTGACGATATGGTTTCCATAGGGGAAATGAACGGATCGATTGGTACGATGGACATCGATGAAATGGGCGAAATCAGCGAGCCGGATGAAAGTGCCATGATGGCTGAAGACTATGATGATGAAATGGACGGACACGCCGTAATCGACGGAACAGATGAAATGTATGAAAGTCCCGATACCGCCTTTGATGTTTCTCCATTCGCCACCTCGTTGGATTGGCTTAAAATCATCTCAGCCCTGACTTTTAAAGCAGGGTTGATTTGGCTGTGTTACCGTTCCATCAAAGGGCTGTACTTCACGATAAAAAACCGTCCCGTTTCCCATAAATGGATTTAAAATCCCAACTGTCCCGACGGCAAAGGCCGTCTGAAAAATCGACTTAACACTTACCAGGAGTAAAACATGCAGACAAACACCTTCTTCAAAACCCTTTCCGCCGCCGCGCTCGCCGTAGTACTCGCAGCCTGCGGCGGTCAAAAAGACAGCACCCCTGCCGCATCCGCCGCATCGCCTGCCGCCGACAATGGCGCGAAAAAAGAAATCGTCTTCGGCACGACCGTCGGTGACTTCGGCGACATGGTCAAAGACCAAATTAAACCTGCGCTGGAGAAAAAAGGTTATACCGTCAAACTGCTTGAATTCGCCGACTACGTCCGCCCCAACCTCGCGTTGGCAGAAGGCGAACTGGACATCAACATTTTCCAACACAAGCCTTATTTGGACGACTTCAAAAAAGAACACAAATTAGACATCACCGAAGTCTTCCAAGTACCGACCGCGCCTTTGGGCCTGTATCCGGGCAAACTGAAATCGCTGGACGAAGTCAAAGACGGCAGCAGTGTTTCCGCGCCTAACGACCCGTCCAACTTCGCCCGCGCGCTGGTCATGTTGAACGAATTGGGCTGGGTTAAGTTGAAAGACGGTGTTAATCCGCTGACTGCTTCCAAAGCCGATATCGCCGAAAATCCGAAAAACATCAAAATTATAGAGCTTGAAGCCGCACAACTGCCGCGCAGCCGCGCCGACGTCGATTTCGCCATCGTTAACGGCAACTACGCCATGAGTAGCGGCATGAAGCTGACCGAAGCCCTGTTCCAAGAACCGAGCTTCGCCTACGTCAACTGGGCAGCCGTCAAAACCGCCGACAAAGACAGCCAATGGCTCAAAGACGTAACCGAAGCCTACAACTCCGACGAGTTCAAAGCCTACGCGCGCCAACGCTTCGCAGGTTACAAATACCCTGCCGCCTGGGGTGAAAACGCAGCAACCGGTGCGAAAGCCGAAGCCGCTTCTACTGCTTCGGCAGCAAGTGCTACCGCAGCCTCCGGCGCTTCCGCAGCAAAATAAACTGTAAGTCCTAAAGTAAAAGGTCGTCTGAAAACCCAAATCAGGTTTCAGACGACCTTTTTGCCGTATATGGCGGTCAAATATAGTGGATTAAATTTAAATCAGGACAAGGCGACGAAGCCGCAGACAGTACGGATAGTACGGCAAGGTGAGGCAACGTCGTACAGGTTTAAAGTTAATCCACTATACATTCAACGCAAAGCAATGCGCCCCAATCTTACGATGGAGGTTATTTGTCTTTTATTTTGCCGCGCAAACTCAAGGTTTGCCTTACCGGATGCGAATAGGTGTCTTTTTCCGCCGTCAGTTCCAACTCCAATTCCGTCAGTTTTTGCAAATACTCGGAAGCCATGACCGTCGGCTCTTTTGTCAATTCTTCGAACTGCTTTTTCGCCTCATCAAACCGACTCAGTTTGCGCAACATTTCTCCGCGCACCAACTTGGTATTCACACGCTTTTCAGCCGGCAGGCTGCCATCTTTCAAAGTCAAATCGGCGTAATGCAGGACTTTCTCCAGATCTTGCTGATGACCGCCCAACCAGCTGGCATGCAAAAATATCGACATCATTTGTTCTGCGTTTTGATTTTCGCCCGCCAACTCCAACATTACCCCCGCCAACCTTTGCGCAGAGGCCTTTTCAGCCACCTGCTTGAGATAAGCTTCGCTCCGGATAACTTTTTCATACTTATTCAATTCTTGTTGCGTAAAGTCATCCTTAAACATCACAAACTTATTGCTAGGACAAACAGGAATGGGGGCAGGCGCCATAATCATACCTACCGGCTCCAAATCAGTCTTCATATCTACCGAAAAGCCCGACATTACCATAACCGATGTGAATTTTTCGCCGCCTATCGGACAAGTATGTTCGACCGGACGCGTAGTCAACGCATTGGCATGCGTACAAACAGCAAGTGACAAGACGAAGGCTGAAAGTTTGATTTTCATTAGGATTTCCTTAATATTTCCGTATTTAAAGCGGCATAAATCTTGTTTTGCCTGTCCAAAATTTGAATTTATAGTGGATTAACTTTAAACCAGTACGGCGTTGCCTCGCCTTGCCGTACTATCTGTACTGTCTGCGGCTTCGTCGCCTTGTCCTGATTTAAAGTTAATCCACTATATCGTCAAAAAAGGGAATTCTAATCACAAAGAACCCATATTCGCAAACAATAAAGGCTTGCGCCAGACTCTAAGCTTGGTCGCAAACCTCCTGCTTTCACATAACGTGATCGGTTTACACCTCCGCCGATTTGCCGGTCACTTTTTCAAACGCTTGAATCAGCCTTCCAATCACGGCATCTTCGCCAAACTCGTTCAAACAATCTGCACGCAATTTTTCCGCTGAAAACTTTCCTCGTTCTTCATACATCCGAATCAGCGCATCACTCAGGGCTTCTATATTTTCAGTCGGAATCAGATAACCATTGTCTTCATTGACAATCGACTGTGGCCCGCCGCACATCGTCGCAATGACCGGCAAACCTTGCGAAAGCGCCTCGATAAATACCACGCCGAATGTTTCCACACGGCTGGCGAGCACAAAAGCATTGCTATGGCGCATCAAATCCAAGACCTCATCCGTCTTCAACGCGCCCAAAAAGGTGACGGCATGACCGATGTCCAATTCGTCGACCAAGCGGCGCAGATTTTCCGCCTCCGCGCCATTGCCGCCGATTTTGAGTTTAAGGAAGGGGTATTTCTCCAAAGCTTTGGCAAAGGCAGGGAGCAATAAATCATGCCCTTTCAGATGACGCAGATGGGAGACGGAACAAAACGTGAAATCCTGATGGGACTTATCGAAAGGCTCGAACGGACGCGCGAAATTATCGCCCAAAATATTCGGCAGATATTCCCAGTCCAAACCGTATTTCTCGCGCAGCAACGCACAAAAATCCTTGCTGACCGCAAAACGCGCCTGACAATGTTGTGCGGATTCTTTCATGATCGGCCATTGGTTTGGGCGGACGAGATTGCGGGCGATTGCGCTGCTGTGTTCGGTAATCACATAAGGAATACCGTATTTTTTTGAGATTTCATACGCCAAAACGCCGCCAAAATTCATCGTATGCGCATGAAGGACATCAGGCTTGCCGTTTTCCGCCACATACCGCTTAAAAGCCTTCATGCCCGCCCTTACCCAACGGATACGGTCGATATCGACGACGGGGCAATGCGGGAAAAAATACATGCTGTCGTAAACATAAGTATTCAAACCGCCCTGATTGTGATGGCGCATTCCATAAGGTCCGGTCAGAATACTTCTCCACTCCGTCCGCAAAGAACGAAACAAAGGCGCAATGACGCCTACTTTCAAACCCTTGCGCTGCAAAGCCTGCGCCTGCAAACGGAAGAAAATCCCGTCCACATCGGTTTCAGATTTCGGATACCACGATGGAAGAACGACAACATGCATTTTTTACTCCTTACACCAACCCTGCCAAAGACAATCTGCATCATTGCCCACAAAGTCAAAAAATATAAAAATCAATAATTTGTTTATATTATAAATAACAGCACATTTTCAAGTAATTATAAACAACAGCATTACAACTCAAAGCATGAATTAAACCATATATATGACAAAGTATTCAAACTGCGAGTTAAAAAAATCTTCCTATTTTTTCAAGCAACTGATTTAAATTGAAATAATATATGACATATAACAACACATTGAAAACTACGCATCGCCAAATCATCTCATCACGCGCATCGGCTTAATATAGTGGATTAAATTTAAACCAGTACGGCGTTGCCTCGCCTTGCCGTACTATTTGTACTGTCTGCGGCTTCGTCGTCTTGTCCTGATTAAAATTTAATCCACTATAAATAGGCTCTTCAAAAAGCCGACATTTTCCGTTTCAGACGACCCATAGGGTAAACAACGGCAAGACCATGATTGTTTAGTTCCCCTTGCTCGATAATACATTTTCATCCGCAACATAGAGCCAACTAGAATCATCAACCGTCTTTGCCTTGAAGCTAAACAATAAAAAGGTCGTCTGAAAACGTTTTTCAAACGACCTCTTTAGCTATAACGGTAATTTCATCCCCTACCCCGCTCAAAAAATGGGTAGGCGGCTGAATTGTTCAAACAAACATTACCGGCGGCAGCCAAGATTGGGTACCGCTGGCGGAAAATTCCCACAGGATGTCGGGCAAACCGTAATGGTCGGCGCGCGTCGGGTCGAGTTGCGTTTCGATTTCGGCTTCGCGGCCTTCGCTGATTTGTGTGGCGATGTGCGGATTGATCATGACGGTTTTGCCCAGTGCGATAAATTCCGCCCAGCCGGTTTCAAACGCCGCCAAAATTTGATCAGCGGTAAACAGGTTGCCCACGCCGATAAGAGGCAGCTTGCCGTTGATACGGTCGTGGATAAACTGCATACGGGTTTGCGCCGTATCGCCGCCGCGTCGGATTTTCTTGTCGAATTCCCATAAGGAAACGTGCAGATATTGCAGCGGCTTTTGCACCAAGGCGTCAATCAGTGCGCCGGTTTCGGTCATGGTCAACCCGTCTTCGCCTGCTTCTTCGGGCGAGAAACGGTAGCCGATAATGAAGTCGTTGCGTTGGTGTTTTTCACGAACTGCGGCAACGGCATCGACGACGGCGAGTGGGAAGCGCATTCTGTTTTCCAAGCTGCCGCCCCATTGGTCGTTACGGCGATTACTTTGGGCGGAGTAAAACTGTTGGATTAAATAGCCGTTCGCGCCGTGGATTTCCACACCGTCAAAGCCTGCGCGAAGTGCCAAATCGGCAGCTTGGGCGAAGGAGGCGATGAGTTCTTCCACTTCTGCGGCACTCGCTTCACGCGCTCCATCCTTTTCGCTGGCGGACGCACTGATTTTGTCGCGGTGGTTGAGTTCTACCATCGCTTGGGAGCCGCCGTGATGGATTTGCAAAATCGCTTTTGCACCTTGTTTTTGAATGATTTGGGCGGTTTCTTTCAGGCTGTCGAGGCAGTTTTCACCCGTAGCTTCGGGCTGTCCACGAAAGGCTTTGCCGCCTTCTTGAACCAAAGTGGCGGCGGAGATAAAGAGACCTATATCACCTGCGCGATTGCCGAGAAACGTGCGTTCTTGGTCACTGATTAAACCATCGGCGTGCGAACCGAAATGGGTCATGGGCGCAACGGCGAGGCGGTTTTTGACGGTTACGCCGTTGTTGAGTGTGAAAGATTGGAAAAGCGGAGCATATTTGGGTTTCATTTTGTTCTTTCGAAAATTAATAACTCCTACAAAATTGGGACAAATATGGAATTATCAAGAACGAGGTCGTCTGAAAAACACGGTTTCGACGAAACGGAATGTTTTCAGACGACCTTTCGACAATACGTCTAACGACGATTACCAGAGGTAGGTTACGCTGGCGCCGCCGCCCGCACCGCCTTTCGCCGCGCCGACTGCCGAGCCTTTAACCAGCCATTTGCCGCTGGCGGATACTTTGGAAATACCTACGGCGTAACCGCTTTTACCGCGCCAGATACCGCTTGCGACGGAAACCGCGCCTTGTCCCGGCTGATATGCCTGTCCGAGGCTGCCGACCGCGATTGCAGCGGCGGAGCCTGAATCAGCACGCTCTTCAAGTTTATCCATACGGACTTTGGCCTCGTTGCGCAAAGCGGCGATTTGTGTCTGGTGATTGCTCTCGGCTGCGGCAAGGCTGCTTTGGCTTTGGCGGGCAAGGCTCTTCACTTGGGCAACGTTGACCGCGTCCGTATCCTCCTTACCCGCAGCAACATTAGTAATCTGGCGGCTGTTTTGTTCGCTGCCGACAGATACCGCACCTAAAGTCGATACCCATGTTCTGCCTGTTTCCGTACTTGCCGCGCCGGTAGCAAAGTCATGACCTGCAACGCCTGCCGCAGTATCGGCAACGCTGTCCGTACCGAGCGCTACGGAGTTTTGTTGACGCGCTTCCGCTTTGTAGCCCAAAGCAGCGGATTTTTCCTCAAATGCGGCAGCACCTGCGCCCAAAGCCGTTCCGCCGGATTTCCGTACCCGTGCGCGCGTACCGGCGGCAAGACCGTTGAGCGCGGTGGACGAAGATTCTACGCCCAATGCCACGCTGTTGGTTTCCTCGGCAACCGCGCGCGTACCGACTGCAACCGCTTGATAACCGTTTGCCTCGGCAGCAGATGCCAGCGCAACCGCCTGCGTACCGTTGGCTTTTGCCCTATCCCCGACAGCAGTAGAACTGAGCGCATTGGCTTCGCTGCCGCGTCCAAACGCAACCGCATCAATATCGGCAGCCTTCGCGCTATCGCCAACTGCGATAGAACGCAAACCCGTTGCCTGCGACATCAAACCAACCGCCACCGACTGTCCGCCGGAAGCCTTCGATGCGCCACCGACGGCAATATCGTTGGTTCCTTTTGCATTCGCCCTGAAACCGACGGCAACCGTCCGCAATGCTTCCGCCTTAGCCTCACTGCCAAGCGCCGACGCACTCAAACCCGAAGCGTTTGAATCATAGCCAGCAGCAACAGACTTATAACCCGCCGCAGCCGCTTTGTCGCCCAACGCGGTCGCATTTTCCCCCGCCTTCGATTCTTTGCCCAATGCGGTAGAACCGTTTTTGTGCATCGCTCCTGTCGCAATACCTTCCGCAACACAAACATTTGCAAAAACAAGGGACAACACCAAACACAGCGGTTTGACGGATAAGTTTAGTTTCATCTTTTCATTCTCCATTTTTGAATTTTTTAAAAAATATCAACCAAATCCTTATGACTATATTTAGTCATTTAGAATTAGTTATATTGTATAGTGTTATTACAATATTATTAGTTATATGTAATTAATATTTGATTTGAATCATCTGAAGAAAATGATGAGCAAGGTTTACAGAACGTATGCAACCATTCAGCTTAACGAAACCCAATCATCCAAAAAGGTCGTCTGAAAACACGGTTTCGGAGAAACGAAATGTTTTCAGACGACCTTTTGTATGGACAAAAAAAGGCGATACCTTTCAGTACCGCCAAAGCTGCTTTGGTGATGAAACCTGTTATTTCGAGGCGCAGCGGAAGCCTAGGTTGTGCAGGACGTATTTGGATTGCAGGCTGGTGCGTATGCCGTAGCGCAGGAAGGCGGCGTAATTCGATGGGTCGCTAGAGCCTACGGATGCGCCGCTGCAAAACATTTGCGTATCGGCATTGCCAGACGAGAGCAGGCTGCTGTTGAAGTCTTCCGTCCATTCCCAAATCAAGCCGTGCATATCGTAAATGCCCCAGTAGTTGGGTTTGCTTTTGCCGACATCGCGCAAGCCGTTTCTGCCGCCGTCTGCATACCAGTCAAGAATGGTACGGTTGTAGCCGGGTTCGGCAGAACCGTTTTTCTGTGTGGCGGAGGCAAGTCCGGCAAATTCCCATTGGTCTATGGTCGGCAGGCGTTTGCCTTGCGCAGTACAGTAGGCATTGGCGGCAAACCAAGATACGTTGGTTACCGGATGTTTCAGTTCGTTGGGTTTGGGCGCGTAGCTGTTGCTGCCAGTTTTAACCCAGTGTTTGAGGTAGGCAGGTTCGGCTTGTTTGGAGCTGACTTTGCCTTTTTGCCACTGCGGGTGTTTTTTGACAAACTCTGCAAATTCGGCATTGGTAACGGGATATTTGTCGATTTGGAAGGGTTTGACTTTAATGATGCTTGTTTCTTTCTTCAGATAGAGCGGGCGGTAGCTGCCTCCTTCAACTTTTGCCATTTCGGCCGCCGCTGCACTGCCGCTTGCGACAAGGGTAAAGAAGGTGAGGAGTGGTATGAGTTTCATAACGGGCTTTCTAATCTGAATGCGGGGTATTAGGCTTTGATTATATAGCGAAACCGGATAAAAATCCTTAGAGGCCGTCTGATTATTGTGCTTTTGGCTTGTCGGTTCGTGCATATAGTGGATTAACTTTAAACCAGTACGGCGTTGCCTCGCCTTGCCGTACTATCTGTACTGTCCGCGGCTTCGTCGCCTTGTCCTGATTTAAATTTAATCCACTATACTTGAAACTGGTTTTTCAGACGACCTTCGATACTTGATAGGTCGTCTGAAAAACCAATCTTTCGATTGGTTGTGGAAGAAAGCCACTGTTGTCCTTGCATCAGCCGGAACAGCAGTGGCTTTTTTCTATTTCTATGCCGAGATGACTGGATTAGTAGCCGCCTTTACCTGCAGATGCTGCGGAAGCAGGCGCTGCTGCGGAAGATGCAGGGGCAGCCGGAGCTGAAGCGGCAGGGGCTGAAGCGGCACCGCTACCTGCATAGGCTTTGTCTTCCAGTTTTTTGGTCATGATTTCAGGGTTTTCTGCGCCCTCTACTTTCAATTGACCCAACGCGCCTTTGTTGAACGCACGGAAGAGAGAGTGGTCAACCACAGTATAGCTGCCCGGGATGTCGGCTTTAAATTCGACAATCGCTGCGCCACCGGCAGGAATCAGGGTACTTTGTACGTTTTCGTTGATCAGTTTGCCGGCTTCTACGTAAACTTTGTCGAAGATCTCACCGATAACGTGGAAGGAAGAAACGAGGTTCGGACCACCGTTACCAACGTACATACGGACGGTTTCGCCTGCTTTGGCTTTCAGGGCGTTGTCGCCGGCGATAGCGCCTACGTGACCGTTAAATACAACGTATTCAGGTTGTTCGGCGATGGCTTTGTCCATATCGAACGGTTGCAGACCTTGCGCACCTTTTTTACCTTTGGTGTAGAAGTCGCCTTGTACGATGTAGAACTCTTTGTCCACTTTAGGCAGGCCTTCTTTAGGTTCAACCAAGATCAGACCGTACATACCGTTGGCGATGTGCATACCGACAGGGGCAACGGCACAGTGGTAGATATACAGACCGGGTTGCAGGGCTTTGAAGCTGAATGTAGAAGTACGGCCCGGAGCAGTGAAGCTGGCTTCTGCACCACCGCCTGGACCGGTAGCAGCGTGGAAGTCAACGTTGTGGGGGACGGTAGAAGACGGGTTGTTAGAGAATTCGACTTCTACGGTATCGCCTTCGCGTACGCGGATCATGCGGCCCGGAACGTCGCCGTTAAATGTCCAGTAGTGGTATTCCACGCCATCATCCATTTTCATGGTTTTTTCGACGGTTTCCATTTTCACGCGGACACGTGCAGGATGGTCGCGGTCGATGGCAGGCGGAACTTCAGGAGCGTGGGTAGTTACCGCGTCGATAACAGGCAGCTCGGCAGCAGGAGTTTCGGCAGCAGCTTGAGCACCGGAAGCAGGAGCCTCAGAAGCTGCAGGAGCGGAAGCGGAAGCGGTTTGCTCGGCAGGTTTTTGGGCAGCTTGCTCACCACAGGCGGCTAAAGCAAAAACTGAAGCAATGATTGCAGCTAAAGCTTGGCGTTTCATAGTTGTCATTTCCTTTAATAACTATTTTAAGAAGGTCAGGGTATATTTTTTCAACCTTTGTCGTCCGCGGCATACCGCTTTCGGCTCTTTCAAACTGCCTTATTCCGGGTCGTCTGAAAGGCATCTCTTGTGAACTTTTGTAGGATTATGTAGGTGGTTTTACCGCTATATCTTGACCTAAATCAATTAATTCATCAAAGATGAACTTTTACTACCCATTTTACTACTTAATAACTAGATAAAACTACATCAAATCATCTATTATTGCTCACATGTTTTATCCAATTCTTTACAAAAATGCCACCGTATTTTTGATAATAGGAATTATTATTGACTATATATCTGTTTTTTAAAGATTGTTGTTAAGAGAATATTTCTTTTGCCTGAAAAGAGTGCTACAATCTTTAACATTCATATAGTATGAATTTATAAGCAACCACTTTTTACCAAAATAAGGAGTTCTGAAATGGGACAGTACAAGAAGCTATGGTACTTGCTGTTTGCCGTCCTGGCAGTCTGCTTTACCATTCTTGGCTACATGGGCAGCGAGGTTTATAAAAAAGCCCCGCCTTATCCTGAGAGAGTCGTTTCGGCATCAGGCACTCAGCTGATGACCAAAGACGATATTTTGGCAGGTCAATCAGCCTGGCAAACCACCGGCGGTATGGAAGTCGGTTCCGTATTGGGACACGGCGCATACCAGGCTCCGGACTGGACAGCCGACTGGCTGCACCGCGAGCTTGTCGCATGGTTGGATTTGACTGCGCAAGAGACTTACGGCAAAAAATTCAACGAAGTTTCTCCTGAAGAACAAGCCGTACTGAAAACCCGCCTTGCCGACGAATACCGCAACCAAAGCCGTATTAAAGAAGACGGCAGCGTCGTCATCAGCGATACCCGTGTCAAAGCCATTGAGAGCATCCTGCCTTACTACCACGGCGTATACAGCGATGATCCCGCCCTTCAGACGACCCGCGAACACTTCGCAATGAAAAACAACACATTGCCAAGTAAAGAAGCGCGTGAAAAACTGTTCAACTTCTTCTTCTGGACTTCATGGTCTGCCTCGACCAACCGTCCTGACGAAACTTTCACCTACACCAACAACTGGCCGCACGAGCCTCTGATCAACAACGTACCGACTACTGAAAACTACATGTGGTCGTTCACCAGCGTTGTATTGCTCTTGATGGGTATCGGCCTGCTGATGTGGGGTTACTCCTTCCTGACCAAACACGAAGAAGTAGAAGTTCCGACTGAAGACCCGATTTCCAAAGTACAGCTGACTCCTTCCCAAAAAGCATTGGGCAAATACGTCTTCCTGACAGTCGCCCTGTTTGTGGTACAAGTGTTGCTGGGCGGTCTGACCGCGCACTACACCGTCGAAGGTCAAGGTTTCTACGGCATCGACGAAGCACTGGGCTTCGAAATGTCCGACTGGTTCCCCTACGCATTGACCCGTACTTGGCACATCCAATCCGCCATCTTCTGGATTGCAACCGGCTTCCTGACAGCAGGTCTGTTCTTGGCTCCGATTGTGAACGGCGGCAAAGATCCCAAGTTCCAACGTGCCGGCGTAAACTTCCTCTATATCGCCCTGTTCATCGTAGTCGGCGGTTCTTATGCAGGTAACTTCTTCGCCCTGACCCACATCATTCGCCCCGATCTCAACTTCTGGTTCGGACACCAAGGTTACGAATACCTCGATTTGGGCCGTTTCTGGCAACTCCTGCTGATGGTCGGTCTGCTGTTGTGGCTGTTCCTGATGCTGCGCTGCACCATCTCCGCCTTTAAAGAAAAAGGCGTGGACAAAAACCTGCTGGCAATCTTCGTTGCCTCTATGGTCGGTGTCGGCGTGTTCTACGCGCCCGGTCTGTTCTACGGCGAAAAATCCCCGATTGCCGTGATGGAATACTGGCGCTGGTGGGTAGTTCACCTGTGGGTAGAAGGCTTCTTCGAAGTATTTGCTACCGCAGCCTTTGCCTTCATCTTCTACAACATGGGCTTCGTCCGTCGCAGTACCGCTACCGCATCCACTCTGGCTGCCGCCGCCATCTTCATGTTGGGCGGTATCCCGGGTACGCTGCACCACCTGTACTTCTCCGGTTCTACCTCCGCCTCTATGGCAATCGGTGCCTGCTTCTCCGCATTGGAAGTCGTACCGCTGGTATTGCTGGGCCGTGAAGCTTACGAACACTGGTCTTACCAACACCTGTCCGAATGGGCGAAACGCCTGCGTTGGCCGCTGATGTGCTTCGTAGCAGTTGCCTTCTGGAACATGATCGGTGCCGGCGTATTCGGCTTCCTGATTAACCCGCCGATTTCCCTGTTCTACATCCAAGGTCTGAACACTACCGCAGTTCACGCACACGCAGCCTTGTTCGGTGTATACGGCTTCTTGGCACTGGGCTTCGTATTACTGGTTGCCCGCTACCTGAAACCAAACGCACATTTCGACGACAAACTCATGACTTGGGGCTTCTGGCTGCTCAACGGCGGCTTGGTCGGCATGATCGCCATCAGCCTGCTGCCTGTCGGCGCGATTCAAGCATACGCCTCCATCACTCATGGCCTGTGGTATGCCCGTAGCGAAGAATTCCTGCAAATGGAAATCCTCGACACCCTGCGCTGGGTACGCACAGCAGCCGACTTGATCTTCATCGGCGGTGCAGTCTGCGTAGCCATCCAAGCAACCAAAATCGTATTCAGCCGCGATAAATAAATCCTAGCTTGAATGCAATCAAAAGGTCGTCTGAAATTTTCAGACGACCTTTTTTGATGCCTGCCTACTTTCATTTCAGCAACAGCCCTCCCCGTTTAACAGCCATACGCACAGAATACCCCCTCTTTACCCATCTATCCCTACCCTCCTCCAACGAATTGAATCCCTACACATCCCAAGACAGCCACCCGCCCCGTTTTTCCTATTTTTCAGACGACCCCAATACCGTTTAGAAAACAAGGTCGTCTGAAACTGGAAACAGACAAAACCCAGACAACAAAAAACCGCACATCAAAGCGCGGTCGGTTCTAAAACGGTTTTTGTCGGAACGGAAAGCGAAGAGCTTTTCAGACGACCTCTGAACATTTGGAGGTCGTCTGAAAAATAAAATCAATCAATAGCGGTAATCAGGGTGACGGGAACAACCTGAATATTTAATAGCACATTTATCAGAATATCGTCCGCATTCATCCAATGCTTTTTGCTCTGCCTTTTCAACATAATCGTCATTTATCACAGCAAACCCACTACGACTTTCCTTATTTCTATCAGGACCAACAGCAAAAGCGACACATACATTGCGATATTGGCTCATCCGACGACAGCCTTTGCCATCGCTTCTCGTTACAGGATTTTCACCTCCGCCTGCCTTAATACAGTTTGCTAAAGCTTCTTTATTAGCTGATTCTTCACTTTTTGTATTATTTTCAGAATATCCAACCGCTTTATTAACAGGATTAAAATAAATCGCACCCCAACGGTTCGGCACTTTATACACCCGTCGAGAAGACGAACTGCCACCTCCCCAACCGCACGCGCTGCCATCGACAGTTTGGCAATAACCGTCAGTCGGATTCCCTCCCAAAGGGTTGCCCAAGACGGTAAAACTATTCAAAGCCAACAACACCAAAAATATCTTCTTCATCTTTATACCTCTTAATCTTTTCCGCTATTCGTTTCTCTCAAAACCCTGCCGTATAACTCGGCACCGCTTTCGTTCCTATCGATGCAAAATAAGTTTTCAGACGACCTCTGAATATTTAGGGTCGTCTGAAAATTCATTTAGTAACGAAGGTAGTCAGGATGGCGAGAACAGCCTGAATAGCGGATGGTGCATTTAAATGATTGCCCTGCCTCACATGCAGAAATCGCTTTTTGTTCCGCATCAGACAATAATGTAGCGTTCTTTGCCGCAGCCCTATATTTTTCGCCACTGCTGCCTAATGCGATCGCTCCACACCTATTCTGAAATTCAGTCATTAAGCTACAGCCTTCTCCATTGCGATCCAATGGATCCTTAACACCTCCTGCCTTAATACAATTTGCCAATGCCTCTTTATTGGCTGAACGGTAGCCTTTGGTATTGTTTTCAGAATAACCTATTGCTTGATTTGCAGCATTGTAATAAATCGCCCCCCAACGGCTCGGGATATTAATTACCCTACCTCCCTGTTCCATCGGTCGGTTATTACCCGCACATCCCGGCAAATCAGGATGATAGACACAAGGATTGCTCATTTCATTTGCGTTAGCGAAACTGCTTAAAATCATGGCAGCCGCTAATAATATATGCTTCATCGGTTTATTCCTTATTTTTGAACGTATAGTGGATTAAATTTAAACCAGTACGGCGTTGCCTCGCCTTGCCGTACTATCTGTACTGTCTGCGGCTTCGTCGCCTTGTCCTGATTTAAATTTAATCCACTATAAATCATATTCTTACTTTACCCTGTTCCCTAAGCAACCCAGTCAAAATCAGACGGATCGTTTCTTCTTTATCGTCTATCGCCACACAATAAAGTTTCAGACGACCCCTAAGCCTTCAGGGGTCGTCTGAAAAAACAAATCAATCGACAATGCTGCCGTATTGCTTTGTGAAGCTTACAAAACGCCTTGATGGGCGGTATCGTGTCCCAAAGCGGTCAGGAATTGCGACATGCTGTATGTTTCGCCTGAGGCGGCAAACTTGAACGCGTCTACGGTATCGCCGCCATCTGAGGAGTGGACGGCATCCAAGACGGTCAGGGTGTCGCCGCTGCCTTTGAGTTTGAGCACCCAGTTCTCTTTGTTGTTTCCTGCTTTATTGATTTCCAAATCGATGTCTTTCAGCGTCAGATTGCCTGAGAACAATACGGTATTGTCCTCGCCGCTTGCGTTCAGCGACAATTTGTCATGCCCGCTGCCTTTGCCGAAGGTAATCGTATTGGAATAGCTGCTGACGGAAATGGTGTCATTGCCTGCGCCGGCATCAATGGTGCTGTCGTGTCCGACTTTGACGGTATCGTCGCCGCTGCCGCCGATAAAGGTGGTTTTGCCGCCGTAGTTGCCTGAAACACTGACGGTGTCGCCGTTGTCGGTGCCGTGGATAATGCGGTTGGAACCTTCGTACAGTCGTTGGTCAAAGGTATCGCTGTCGTCATTCAGGTATTGAATAATCGTGCCGTCTTTGCGGACATGGGATACTTTCAAACCGAAATGTTCGATGATTTGTTCCGTGCTGTATGTGCCGTTGTCGAATTGGAACTCGGATATGGCGCCTTGCGAACCCATTTGGTTTTTAATCGTCAATACGTCATTGCTGCCTTTGATGGAAACGGTCCATGTGTTGCCGTTCAGACGGGGGTTGATGGTGTAGTCAAACGGATCGGGCGTGTAGTCGATGCCGGTTTTGTCGTAGCCCGGGGTCACGGAAATATTCAAGTCATCCAATGTCAAGCCGCCGGTGAATTTTACGGCGTTGCTGATGGAGGTGGGATTGAATTCTTCGTCGATATCGAAACCGAAGTCGAAAATGGTGTCGTGTCCGTATCCTTTGCCGAAGACATAGGTATCGCGCCCGTCTCCGCCTTCCAGATAATCGTCGCCCGCGCCGCCGTCGAGGTAATCGGCTCCGACCCGCGCATACAGTTTGTCATTGCCGTTTCCGCCGTACAGTTTGTCGTCTGAAGACCATTCGTTGCCCCAGTAGGTCGTGCCTTCGTCTCGGATAATGTCGTCGCCGTCCATGCCGTAGATCACGTCCCTGCCGTCTGTGCCGGAGCTTAATTCGTCATTAAACTTGCTGCCGACAATCACATCGTCGTTCGGTGTGCCTTCATTTTTGATGCCTTGGTCGGCTTTTCCGGTGTTGACGGCTTTGAGCAGGGTTTCGGCTGTATAGTTTTCGCCGAGGAATTGGAATTGGTTGATGGAAATATGTCCTTGGGCGTCAACTTGGTTTTGAATGGTTGCCGAGCCGTTGGCGGATGTGATTTCCCAGTTTTTGCTGCCGTCGGCATTGTCGATGACGTTTACTTTGATGTCGCTGACACGGAGGTCGTCTGAAAACTTCAGGGTATTGTTGCCTTGATTGTCGATAATCGTATCGTCGCTGCCGTAAATATAGGTGTCGTTGCCTGTTCCGCCTTTCAACATATCTTTGCCTGCTCCTCCGATTAAAGTGTCGTCGCCTGCGTCGCCGTTGATGGTGTCGTTGCCATCGCCGCCGTCCAAATAGTCATTGCCGTCGCCGCCGTTAATGTTGTCGTTGCCGCCCATGCCGTAAACGGTATCGTTGCCGCGGCCGCTATTGAGTCGGTTGTGTCCGTCGTTGCCGGTCAGGGTGTTATTGCTGTTGTTGCCTGCCGCGTAGATATTGGCGTTGCCGGTCAGGGTAACGTTTTCAACGTGGGTTGAGGCGGTATAAGAAACGCTGCTGATCACGGTATCATTGCCTTCGCCACTATTCTCAACGACAACATCTTTTGCGTTATCTACATAGTAGGTATCGTCTCCGATGCCGCCGCGCATCATGTCCGCGCCTGCTTTGCCGTCGATGACGTCGTTGCCGACGGTACCGTTCAGCGCGTCGTTTCCATCCGTGCCTTCAATACGTTCGCCTGCATTGTCGCGTATTTCTACTTGCGCTTGGGTGGCTTTGATGAATTGGTTGAGGTTTAATGTGCCGTTTGCGAAAACAAACCTTTGGACGGAAGGCATATTGCTGCCTTCTTGGTATTGATTGGAAATGGTCAGGACGGATTGGGTGTGTTTCACTGCGATACGCCAGTCCTGTCCGCCTTCTGCATTGCGCACGGCGGTAACCGTCAGATCGTCTGCGCTGAGACCGTCTAAAAAGCGGATGCTGTTGCTGCCTTGGCGGTCAATTACTGTATCTTTGCCGCTTTTTTCGCCGAACAAATAGGTATCGTTGCCTTCACCCCCTTGCAATACGTCGTTTCCTGCCGCGCCATCCAAGATATCGTTGCCTTCATCGCCGAACAGTTGGTCGTCGCCGTCTCCCCCGTTGATGTTGTCGTGACCTGCGCCCCCGTAAACCGTATCATTGCCGCGCCCGCTGTACAGGCGGTTGTTACCGCTGTTGCCGACCAATACGTTGTCTGAATTGTTGCCCGCGCCATAAATATTATCCGAACCGGTCAAAACCAAGTTTTCGACATTGTCCGGCAAGGTGTAGCTGACATTGCTATAAACGGTATCCTGTCCTTCATTTGTCTTTTCCACAATGTTGTCTGCGGTATGGGTAACATAATAGACATCATTGTTTTTTGTTCCTTGGGAGACCTTGGGTTCAGACGACCTTTCCAAAGACGCAGAGTGTGCGACAGATTCTTCAGAAACGATAGTGCGAAAGACTTGTTTTGCATCCATGATATTATTTTTTCCGTGAGTTGACGGTTGCCTATCCGGGGAGATGGGATAAATAACCAGATTGGGGGTATCGTAATTTATTGATTGCATCATTTCACGCAGTCGAACTGCGTGGCTTCCTTAGACTGCTTTAACCTCAACAAGTTCTAACTCTTTCTCAAAACATTATTTAATCGGAATTTATATTTTAATTGATTAATTTGTTTATCATTTATACCAAATTGAATTCAAACCAAGATTAAGCGTTGGCCAACGCCGCACTGCGCCAATCCAATCCGCTATAAAACGAAAAGGTCGTCTGAAAACCTGATGGATGAGGTTTTCAGACGACCTTTTATTGACAACGGGAAATTACAGCGAGCGGGCGACTTCGACTATGTCGAAGCATTCCAGTTGGTCGCCTTCCATAATTTCGTTGTAGCCTTTGATCATCAAGCCGCACTCGAAGCCCATGCGAACTTCTTTGACATCGTCTTTGTAGCGTTTCAAAGAAGACAGTTCGCCGGTGTGGATGACCACGTTGTTGCGGATGAGGCGGATATGGGAATCACGTTTGACCACGCCGTCGGTAACCATACAGCCTGCGATGTTGCCGACTTTGGATACGCTGATGACCTGACGGATTTCGACCATACCGGTAACCTGCTCTTTCTCTTCCGGCGCCAGCATGCCGCTCATGGCTGCTTTGACGTCGTCAATGGCATCGTAAATGATGTTGTAGTAGCGGATTTCCACGTTTTCATTTTCGGCAAGTTTGCGCGAAGAAGCGTCTGCACGCACGTTAAAGCCGATGATGAACGCGCCTGAAGCGATGGCAAGGTTGACGTCCGATTCGGTAATACCGCCCACGCCGCTGTGCAATACGTTCACTTTCACTTCGTCTGTGGACAGTTTTTTCAGGCTGCCCGCCAAAGCTTCGTAAGAACCTTGTACGTCTGCTTTGATGATGACCGACAAGGATTGGGCTTGGTTTTCGCCCATGTTGTTGAACATATTTTCCAGCTTCGCCGCCTGCTGTTTGGCAAGGCGCACGTCGCGGTATTTGCCTTGGCGGAAGAGCGCGATTTCGCGGGCTTTTTTCTCGTCTGCCAACACCATTGCGTCTTCGCCGGCATTCGGCACGTCGGACAAGCCGAGGATTTCGACCGGAATGGACGGGCCGGCTTCGTTGACGGCTTTACCGTTTTCATCGACCATCGCGCGGATTTTACCGAACGCGGTGCCGGCAAGCAGCATATCGCCTTTTTTCAGCGTACCGCTTTGCACCAAGAGGGTGGCGACCGCGCCGCGGCCTTTGTCCAAACGTGCCTCAACGATGATGCCTTTGGCGGGTGCATCGACAGGGGCGGTCAGTTCCAAAACTTCGGCTTCAAGCAATACGGCTTCGAGCAACGCGTCGATATTGATGCCTTTTTTGGCGGAAACGTCGATAAATTGTACATCGCCGCCCCATTCGTCCGGCACGACTTCGTGTGCGGTCAACTCTTGGCGGATGCGCTCGGGGTTGGCAGCTTCTTTATCGATTTTGTTGACGGCAACCACCATCGGTACGCCCGCTGCTTTAGCGTGGGCAATGGCTTCGATGGTTTGCGGCATCACGCCGTCGTCAGCTGCGACCACGAGAATCACGATGTCGGTTGCTTTCGCACCGCGCGCGCGCATGGCGGTAAACGCTTCGTGACCCGGGGTATCTAAGAAGGTAATCACGCCGCGCGGGGTTTCAACGTGGTATGCGCCGATGTGCTGGGTAATGCCACCCGCTTCGCCTTGTACCACTTTGGCGCGGCGGATGTAGTCCAACAGCGAGGTTTTACCGTGGTCGACGTGACCCATGACGGTAACCACCGGCGGACGTGGCAGCGCTTCGGCTTCCACAGCTTCCACGCCTTCATCCAAGAATGCTTCGGGATCGTCGGCGGCGGCAGGTTTGCCGATGTGGCCGAGTTCTTCCACCACAATCAGGGCGGTGTCTTGGTCGATGGATTGGTTGATGGTGACCATCATGCCCATTTTCATCAGGGCTTTGACCACTTCCACGCCTTTGACTGCCATTTTGTGCGCCAAATCGGCAACGGTAATGGTTTCAGGAACCAAGACTTCGTGTACGACAGGTTCGGTCGGCGCTTGGAAGGCGTGTTGGTTCGGCTCGAGTTTGAGTTTCTTACCTTTTTTACCGCTGCGTACGCGCTCGTCGTCGCCGTTGCGCGCATTGCGGTCGCGTCCGCCTTTACCGCCTTTGCCTTTGGCGTTTCGGCCTTGGTTGTCATCGTCGCGGTTGTGGCGGTCTTCTTTTTTCGCACGGGCAGGATTAGCGGCTTTGCCTTCTGCGGGCGCGGCTTTGGCTTTTTCGGCAGGCTTGCGCTGCTCGGCAGCTTTGGCTTCGGCTGCGGGCTTGGCTTGCTGATCCGCCTGTTGTTTCATGGCTTCGCGGCGCGCCTGACGCTCTTGTTTTTCTTTCAACAAGGCTTCTTGATGGGCGCGTAAAGCGGCGGCGCGGCGTGCTTCTTCGTCGCGTTGCGCTTGCTCTTCCGCGCTGACCACAGGTTGCGGAGCGGCAGGGGCAGCGGGTTTGGCTGCTTTTTTCGCGTCTTTGCCTTTATTGCCTTTGTCTTGTTTAGGCTTGGCTTTGCCTTCGGCAGGTTTTTCAGACGACCTTTGGGCAGGTTTGTCTTCAGCCTGAACTGCTTGTGCAGCAGGTTCTGCCGGTTTGTCGTCGGCTTTGCTTTCAGCTGCTTTCACTTCGGCAGGTTTTTCAGCCGCTTCAACAGGTTTTGCTTCTTCCGCTTTGGCTTTCGGCTCGGCTTTTGCCGCTTTGGCAGCCTTCAACTTCGCAGCTTCCGCTTCGGCTTTCGCACGCGCTTCGGCACGGGCGGCGGCCTCAGCTTCGGCTTTTGCCTGTTCTGTGGCTTGGTCTTTCGCTTCTGTCTGCTCGGCTTTTTGCGCTTCAGCTACTGCTTTGGCTTTAGCTTCGGCGGCAAGCTCTTCCGGCGAAGGAATCGTTACGGAACGGCCGCGTTTGCGTTCGACTTTGACGCCGCTGACAGTGCTGACTTCGGTTTTTTTGCGGCGGATGCTGATGGTTCCGCCGTCATTGCCGTTTTTCTTTTTCAGATAGGCGTTCAGCAGTTGTTTGTCGTCCAGCGTCAGGGAATCGCTGCCGCTGTTTTTATTGACGCCGGCTTCTTTCAGTTGTTTCAGCAAATCATCGACGGGGCGTTTCAGTTCGGCGGCAAATTGTTCTACGGTTGTGTTACTCATCTGTACCCCCATTAGTTCTCTTCAGTAAACCAGTGTTCGCGGGCGGCAAGAATCACTTTTTTCGCCGCTTCTTCATCTACACCGGTTATTTCAATCAGTTCGTCAACGGCCAGTTCCGCCAGATCGTCGCGGGTGGTTACGCCGGCTTCCGCCAGTTTGCGGAGCATATCGGAATCTACGCCGTCCAGATTGCGCATGTCGTCTGAAACTTCTTCCAGCTTCTCTTCGGACGCAATCGCCATGGTCAGAATCGCATCGCGCGCGCGGTTGCGCAGGGTTTCGACGATTTCTTCGTCAAAGCCTTCGATGGCGAGCAATTCGGCAGCCGGAACGTAAGCAACTTCTTCCAGCGTGGCAAAACCTTCTTCTACCAAAATATCGGCGGTTTCGTCGTCGATGTTCAGATGCGTGGTGAAGAGGTCGCGGATGGCTGCGTCTTCGGCAGCAGTGCGTTCGTCCGCTTCTTCGACAGTCATGATGTTCAACTGCCAACCTGTCAAATCAGATGCCAAGCGCACGTTTTGACCGCCGCGGCCGATAGCAAGCGCAAGCTGGTCTTCGGCGACAATCACGTCAACCGCGTGTTTGTCTTCGTCAATCACGATACGGCTGACTTCGGCAGGAGACAGTGCGTTCATCACGAACTCGGCAGTTTCAGACGACCACAGCACCACATCAATGCGCTCGCCTGCCAATTCGTTGCTGACGGCGTTCACACGGGAGCCGCGCACGCCGATACAAGTGCCTTGCGGATCGATGCGTTGGTCGTTGGCTTTGACCGCCACTTTCGCACGTTGGCCCGGATCGCGCGCCACTTCGCGGATTTCCAACAAACCGTCTGCAATTTCAGGTACTTCCATTTCGTACAGTTTTGCGAGGAAATCGCCCGAAGTACGGCTGAGGATGACTTGTTTGCGGCCAGTGTTGCCGATTTCGTCCACACGCAAAAACAGCGCGCGGATACGGTCGCCGCCGCGGAAGTTTTCACGCGGAATCATTTGTTCGCGCGGAATCAGCGCGTCCAGCTTGCCCGGAACGACTTCGACGATGATGCCGTGGCGCTCTACGCGTTTTACCGTACCTGAAACGATGTCTTCCTTAACGGCCAAGAATTCGTTCA
The DNA here is from genome assembly GCF_940793045.1 of Neisseria sp. Marseille-Q2251. Taxonomy (NCBI): domain Bacteria; kingdom Pseudomonadati; phylum Pseudomonadota; class Betaproteobacteria; order Neisseriales; family Neisseriaceae; genus Neisseria; species Neisseria sp. Marseille-Q2251. The sequence goes on along the minus strand of NZ_CALNWV010000004.1, from coordinate 11,983 downwards.
GATTTTGCTCGCGCTCGGCATCGCGGATGCGTTGCAGGATGATTTGTTTGGCAGTTTGCGCGGCTTGGCGGCCAAAGCCTTCGTTCGGCAGCGTTTCTTCGTAGTAGTCGCCGATTTGAATGTCGGTACCCGGAATTTCTTCTTGGATTTCTTCGATGGTTTTTTCCAGGTCGGGATAGGTGTAATCCTCGTCGGCAACAATCAGCCAGCGGCGGTAAGTATGGTATTCGCCGGTATCGCGGTCGATTTCGACGCGCACGTCCATATGCTCGCGGTCGGCTTTTTTCTTGGCTGCGGTAGAAAGAGCAAATTCCAATGCTTGGAATACCACTTCCGCTTCAACGTTTTTCTCGCTTGCCAACGCTTCGGCAAGTTGCAACATTTCGCGACTCATTTTTTAGAATCTCCAATATCAAGTTTTAAAATTTAAATTCGGGGCGCAGGCGGGCTTTATCGATATTATCCAAGCCGATTTGCGCGGTTTTGCCGTCGAAAGAGAGCGTTACGGTATCGTTTTCACAACCCTCGATGCGGCCGATAAAATTCTTTTGTCCGTCAACCGGCAGGCGGGTTTTGATTTTTGCCTGTTGTCCTGCAAAGCGCACGAAATCGGCGGCTTTTTTCAGAGGCCGGTCAAGACCGGGGCTGGAAATTTCCAGATTTTTATAATCGATGTCTTCCACCATGAACACGCGGCTCAAATGATTGCTGACAGTCGCGCAGTCTTCGACGGTGATACCGCCTTCCTTATCGATGAACACGCGCAGCGTGCCTTGCGCAGTCAGCTCGAAATCGACCAGTTCGTAGCCCAAACCCGGCAGGGTTTTTTCGAGAATTGTTTGAATATCCATGAATCTCCCGGAGTACATAAACAAAAAAATGGCCCCGTGGCCATTTTTCGTCAAAATTGAAAAATTGGCTTATTATAACCGCTTTCCACTCAAAAGAAAAGCGTTGATTTATCGCGGCTTTTTTCAGACGACCTCATAGAATGGATACGCCTGGCAGCATAAAACCAAGCTTAAAATTGTTGACAAAAACGGTCGTCTGAAAAATCGCCATTAAACCTTACCCATTGATAATAATCATTTTATTTCCAATCTTTCTTTTTCAGACGACCCCATTTTCCTGCCATACGGCTTGCACGAAGCACGCCGTCATTCTAAAATCCAAAGCTGTTATCATCGAAACAAAAAGGCCTCGCCATGTCCGCCCGCCCCATCTACAACTTTTCCGCAGGTCCCGCCGTCCTGCCCGAAGCCGTATTGCGTACCGCACAACAAGAAATGCTCGACTACAACGGCACAGGCTTCCCCGTCATGGCGATGAGCCACCGCTCGGAAATGTTTCTCAGCATCCTCCATCATGCCGAACAAGACCTGCGCACGCTGCTGAACATTCCTTCCAACTACAAAATCCTGTTCCTGCAAGGCGGCGCGACCACGCAATTCAACATGGTCGCCATGAACCTGGCGCATGGCTTTCCGTCTGCCGACGCAGTGGTAACGGGCAACTGGAGCCGCATTGCTTACGAACAAATGAGCCGCCTGACCGATGCCGAAATCCGACTGGCGGCACACGGCGGCGAACAATTCGACTACACCGCCCTGCCGCCCGTCGAAACTTGGGACATAGACAAAAACTCCGCCTTCGTCCACTTCGCCATCAACGAAACCGTCAACGGTCTGCAATACCAAACCGTTCCCAAACTTTCAGACGACCTGCCGCCACTCGTTTGCGATATGTCCAGCGAAATCCTCTCGCGCGAATTTGACGTTTCCGACTACGGGCTGATTTACGCGGGCGCACAAAAAAATATCGGTCCTGCCGGCACAACCGTCGTCATCACCCGAGAAGACCTGCTCGACCGCTGCCCCGACAGCATTCCCGACGTTTTCAACTACCGTTCCCACATCAACCGCGACGGCATGTACAACACCCCGTCAACCTACGCCATTTATATGTCAGGTTTAGTGTTCCGCTGGCTGCTGACACAAGGCGGCGTGAAGAAAATCGAAGCCGTCAACAACATCAAAGCCCAAACGCTTTACGACGCCATCGACAACAGCGGCGGCTTCTACATCAACCGAATCCGCCCCGATGCCCGCTCCAAAATGAACGTCGTCTTCCAAACCGCCTCCGCCGAACTCGACCGCCGCTTCGTCCTCGAAGCCGAACTGCAAGGCCTGTGCCTGCTCAAAGGCTACAAAACCGTCGGCGGTATGCGCGCCAGCATTTACAACGCCATGCCGCTCGAAGGCGTACAGGCTTTGGCGGACTTTATGAGCGATTTCCAGCGGCGTTACGGATAAGACAAAATGCGCCTTTAAAAGCACAGCCGATTCAACACAAATCTCAAGCGCGGATGAATGCGTACCGTAATCAGGTATAGTGGATTAAATTTAAATCAGGACAAGGCGACGAAGCCGCAGACAGTACAGATAGTACGGCAAGGCAACGCCGTACTGGTTTAAAGTTAATCCACTATAAATCAACGATATTCTGTTAACGCCTATTTCTTGCAAAAACCCAAAAGGTCGTCTGAAAACTTGAAATCAAGATCTTCAGACGACCTTTCTTTATCTGGCGCGGCAAATGTTTGCCCAACTTAGCCAAAGTTACCGCCGAAACCTACATCCCGCCATAATTCGGTCCACTCGCACCTTCTGGGCAAATCCAAGTGATGTTTTGCGTCGGGTCTTTGATGTCGCACGTTTTGCAGTGAACGCAGTTGGCGGCGTTGATTTGCAGGCGCGGACTGTCGTTTTCTTCGACGATTTCATACACACCGGCCGGACAATAGCGCGTTTCGGGCGAGGCGTATTCTTTGTAGTTCACGTCTATCATCGTTTGCGGATTTTTCAGCACCAAATGGTCGGGCTGGTTTTCTTCGTGCGCAAGATTGGCGAGGAAGACGCTGCTTAAGCGGTCGAAGGTCAACACGCCGTCGGGTTTCGGATAATCAATCGGCTTGCACGCGGCGGCTTTTTTGAGTTGCTCGTTGTCTTTGCCGTGATGTTTCAAGGTCCACGGGGCCTTGCCTCTGAAAATCATCTGGTCAATGCCGGTATAGATTGAGCCGAGGTAAACGCCCCATTTGAATGACGGACGGACGTTACGCGCGGCGTAAAGCTCTTGATACAGCCAGCTTTGTTCAAAACGTTGCTGATAATCCGCCGCCTCTTTGCCGTTGTTGAAGTTTTCCACTTCTTCAAGGTTTTCCAACAAGGGGAACACGGCTTCGGCGGCGAGCATGGCGGATTTCATCGCGGTATGAATGCCTTTGATGCGCGGCATATTGAGGAAACCCGCCGCATCGCCGATTAAAACGCCGCCTTTGAACGAGAGCTTCGGCAGGCTTTGCAAACCGCCTTCAATCAGCGAACGCGCGCCATAAGCGATGCGGCGGCCGCCTTCGAAGGTTTTGCGGATTTCGGGATGGGTTTTGAAGCGTTGGAACTCTTCAAACGGCGACAGATAAGGATTTTGATAATCCAAACCGACCACGAAACCGACGGCGACTTTGTTGTCGTCGAAATGGTAAACAAACGCGCCGCCGTAGGTTTTGCTGTCCAGCGGCCAGCCCGCGCTGTGCACCACCAAGCCGGGCTGATGTTTTTCAGACGACACTTCCCAAATCTCTTTGATGCCCAAGCCGTAAGTTTGCGGCTGGCTGTTTTGGTCGAGTTGGAAACGTTCGATGACTTGTTTGGAAAGCGAACCGCGGCAACCTTCGGCAAACAGGGTTTGCTGCGCCCAAAGCTCCATGCCGGGCTGGAAACTGTCGGTCGGCTCGCCGTCTTTACCCACGCCCATATTGCCGGTTGCAATGCCTTTAACCGAACCGTCTTCGTGATACAGCACTTCGGCGGCGGCGAAGCCCGGATAGATTTCCACGCCCATATTTTCTGCCTGCTCCGCCAACCAGCGCACGACTTCGCCCAAGCTGACGATATAGTTGCCATGATTGTCGAAATTAGGGGTAATAGGCAGATTGAACGCTTTTTTCTCCGTCAGGAACAACACTTTGTCCTGCGTTACCGCGCGCGTCAGCGGCGCGCCTTTCTTTTTCCAGTCGGGAATCAACTCATTCAGCGCAATCGGATCAATGACCGCGCCCGCCAGCGAATGCGCGCCCGCTTCCGAACCCTTCTCCACCACGCAAACGCTGATTTCGCGCCCGTTTTGTTCGGCAAGCTGCTTGAGTTTGATGGCGGCGGACAAACCCGACGGGCCTGCGCCGACAATCACGACATCGTATTGCATACTGTCGCGGGTGATGGATTCTGTCATGGCGGTTCCTGTATATTTATTATTGAATTGCAAACCTGTAATTATACAACGGGAACATATAGTTACCAAATACAACAAAGGTCGTCTGAAAACCTGATTTTCGGTTTTCAGACGACCTTTTGATCTTTGCTGTTATTTGGTTTTAAACCAGGCAAACCACACCAACACAATCACAAAACCGAAATAGGCGATGCTCCAGTACGGCAAAGCAATGCCCAGCAGATAGTCTGGCACAGCACAATCGCCAAAGCCGCGCACAATCGGTTCAAACCAGTCAAACAGCGGCCAATCCTTCAAACGGAAAGTCCACGGCGCACCGCAGGACGGCGCACTGCCCGGCGGCAGGCTTTGCAGCCACAATTGATAGGCCGCAACACCCGCGCCATAAACCGCAGGCACACTGACCAACAAGGCGCTGAACAGTCTGCCAATCTTAGAAGCCTGACGGAAAAAGGCTGCCGTCAAAGCCACCAATCCGACCGCCAAAACCGACAAGCGCTGCAAAATACATAAAACGCAAGGGTCCATTCCTAAAACATATTGCGAGACGAACGAACCGCAGGCAGCCAAGATCGATAAGACAACCAGAAAAAAGATGGTTTTTCTAAAAAAATTCATAACCTTAAACTTTCCAATTATTCAGACGACCTTTTTATTCATTTCAAAACAACTGCCGTATCAAATGCGCATCGGCATAACGATGTATTTGAAGTTCGGGTTGTTCGGTACGGTAAACAAGGTCGAGCGGTTGGCATCGCCGAAGGCGAGCTGCATATCGTCGGAATGGATGTTGCGCAATACATCCATCAGATAGCCGATGTTGAAGCCGACTTCGAGTTCGCCGCCTTGGTAGGCGATTTCGAGTTCTTCGCGGGCTTCTTCCTGCTCGTTGTTGCTGCACACGACGCTCAAGAGGCCGGGTTGCAGGAACAGGCGCGCGCCGCGGAATTTTTCGTTGGCAAGGATGGCGGCACGTTCAAGCGCGCCCAAAAGTTGGGTACGGGAAACGAGGAAGATTTTGTCGTTGTCCAGCGGGATGACGCGGTTGAAGTCGGGGAATTTGCCGTCGATGACTTTGCTGACGATGGTCGTGCCGTTGCATTGGAAGCGCACTTGGTTGTTGAGCAGTTCGACGCTGATGGGTTCGGACGGGTTGTTCAGCAGTTTGAAGAGTTCCAAAACGGTTTTGCGTGGCAGGATGACTTCGGTTTTGGGCAATTCGGCTTCGATTTGGCTGGCGGCGTAGGCAAGGCGGTGGCCGTCGGTGGCGACGAGGCGCAGTTGGTTGCCTTCAACCTGCATCAGCAAGCCGTTGAGATAGTAGCGGATGTCTTGCACTGCCATGCTGTATTGGACTTGCGAAAGCATGGTTTTGAAAGTCTCCTGCGACAGGGAAAACGCTGCGCTGATGTCTTCGCCGACGCTCATCAGCGGGAAGTCTTCGGCAGGCAGGGTTTGCAGGGCGAAGCGTGATTTGCCTGCACGCAGGGTCAGACGGTTGTCCGCCCAGTCGAGCGAAACGATGGCGCTGTCGGGCAAGGCGCGCAGGATATCTTGGAATTTTTTGGCGTTGGTGGTAATGCGGAAGTCGCCCGCCTGACTTTCCGGACCGGCTGTGTTGATTTGGATTTCCAAGTCGGTCGCCAGAAGTTTGGTTTGACCGTCTTTGCTTTCGAGCAGGACGTTAGAGAGGATGGGCAGGGTATGGCGGCGTTCGACGATACCGGTAACGGCTTGCAGCGGCTTGAGCAGACTGTCGCGGTCGGCTTGTAAAATCAGCATGGTCAATTCCTTTTGAATCGGTTATTTCGGGTGTTTTTAAATCGGGTTCGGCGGACGAGATGGTTGATTCGCCGCCGTTAAAATCAAAGTGTATTTGTGTTTTCAGACGACCTTTTAAGAGATAGGTCGTCTGAAAGCCGGTTCTGGCTCAATTTTGAATCAGAATCAGGAGTTTTTCGTAATCTTGTGCCAACTCGGGATCTTCTTCGCGCAGTTTTGCGACGGCTTTCACGCCGTGCATGACGGTCGTGTGGTCGCGTCCGCCGAACGCGTCGCCGATGGACGGCAGACTGAGGGTGGTCAGCTCTTTGGTCAGGCTCATGGCGACCTGACGCGGACGGGCAATGTTGCGCGTGCGCTTTTTGCCAAGTATATCGCTGATTTTAATGCGGTAATATTTGGCAGTCGCGTCGATAATGGTGTCGGCGGTAATGATTTTGTGTTTTTCGGCGATAATGTCCTGCAAAGCCGTGCGCGCCAAATCCATGTCGATGACGGGGCGGTTCATGAAGCGGCTGCTGGCGCTGACGCGGTTGAACGCGCCTTCCAGTTCGCGCACGTTGGAACGAATCAGGTTGGCAACAAACAATGCGGCTTCGTCTTCAATGCTGATGCCTGCCGCTTCTGCCTTTTTCTGCAAAATCGCCACGCGCATTTCCAGCTCGGGCGGCTCGAGTTCCAAAGTCAAACCCCATGAAAAACGCGATTTGAGGCGGTCGTCCATGCCTTCGATTTTGGCAGGCAATACGTCGCAAGTGAGGATGAGCTGTTTTTTCTCGTTATGGAAATGGTTGTACAGATAGAAGAATTCTTCCATCGTACGGTCTTTGCCTTTGATGAACTGGATGTCGTCGATAATCAACAGGTCGTATTGTTTGTATTGCTGCTTGAACACATCGTAAGTATTGTTGCGCACCGCCTTCATAAAGCTGCGGATATAGTCGTCTGAATGCATATAGCGCACTTTGGCGTCAGGACGGTTTTTCAGCAGTTCGTTGCCGATGGCCTGCACCAAGTGGGTTTTACCCAAACCCGTGCTGCCGTACAGGAAAAACGGGTTGTAGCCCTGCCCCGGGTTCTCTGCAATGGCTTGGGCGGCAGCGGCGGCAAGGCGGTTGCCCTTACCTTCTACTAAAGTATCGAATGTATAGTCGCGCGACAGATTGGTCTGTTCGTAACGCGCTTCTTCCGCATCGCGTTGCGCTTCCGTTTTGGCTTTGGCAACGGCTTTGGATTCTGCGGGCGCGGCGGCAGGCTGCTTGTTTTCGTGCGGCAGGTTTTTCATGCGCTGCGCCAAAATATCCGCCGCTGTTTTCGCAACGGAAGGTCTGTCTGAGTTTTCAGACGACGTCCCGTCCGAAAAAGATTCTTGCGCGTCCACTTTCGGCATTTCTTCCGTCAACGCGGCTTGTTCAGGCGCAACCGTCCCTGCATTTTCCGCCATTTCATAATGCTGCCCCACGCCCGCCTTAAACGCAAAAGCCGCCTGCAGCGGAGCCAATTCCGCGCGCACCACTTCGATTTTGGCAGCAAACTGACTTTTAAGCATATTACAGGCAAACTGGTTTTTACCGTAAACCACCCACACGCCGTTTTCCTCGCCCACGGTCAAGGGCGCAATCCATTGCGCGAACTGCCCGGCAGGCAAAATATCGTGAAGTCGGCGGAGGCACTGCGGCCAAAATTCTGCTAGCGTCATGAATAAGCTCGAGTCGTGGAAATCGTTGGAAAGAAACAGAGAGAAACCGTCGGAAATTGCAGCCTTTGAAAATGCGGTTTCAGCCCGACGGGAAAAGTGTCGCAAATACCGCACAAACCCTATCCGCCAAACCAAACGTCGTCTGAAAATACAATTAAACTATTTTTGGAAAATCATCACGATAAATCCATATCAACATTTTCAGACGACCTATCGCCCGACAAAGGGACAGGGATTGCCGATTATACCCACTCCGACCAACTTTATCCACAACCCGCCGGAAATTTTATCCACAAAGCGCCGCGCAAATCCGCAAACCGAACCACCCCGCGCGCCATATCCATTTACTCAACCGAGATTGACAAAAGATGAAAATTAGAGTGTAATTCACGATTTATTTATCTACCGATTTTTTAGGAAACATCATGAAACGCACTTATCAACCTTCCGTTACCAAACGCAAACGCACCCACGGCTTCCTGGTTCGCTCCAAAACCCGCGGTGGTCGCGCAGTATTGGCAGCCCGTCGCGCCAAAGGCCGCAAACGCTTGGCAGTGTAATTTTGGACTACCGCTTCGGAAAGCAGTACCGCTTATTAAAAACGGATGATTTTTCATCCGTTTTTGCGTTCAAAAACCGGCGCAGCCGCGATTTGCTGCAAGTCTCCCAATCTGCCGACAACGGATTGAACCATCCGCGGCTCGGCTTGGTCGTCAGCAAAAAAACAGCGAAACGCGCACATGAGCGCAACTATATGAAGCGCGTCATCCGCGACTGGTTCAGACTGAACAAAAACAGCCTGCCACCACATGATTTCGTCGTACGCGTCCGTCTGGCATTCAATCGGCAAAACGCTGCCGAAGCCCGAAACCAATTGGCGCAACTCATGTGCAAACGCTGATGAACACCCTGTTGTCCAAATTCATCCTCGCGCTGATCCGTTTTTACCAATACGCTATCAGCCCGCTGATACCGCCGCGCTGCCGCTATACCCCGACCTGTTCGCAATATGCGGTCGAGGCAGTCAAAAAATACGGCGCATTCAAAGGCGGCTGGCTTGCCGTCAAACGCATCGCCCGCTGCCACCCTTTCGGCGGACACGGACACGACCCCGTCCCGTAATCCAAATCATTCGGATAACTTGATTTCCTTTAATTTCCCGTCGGTTTCTATATAATGCCGTCTGAAGCAGTTTTCATCTCCATTACATACCCGTCAATTCCAGGAATCTCTTATGGATTTTAAAAGACTAGTGGCATTTTTTGCCATCTCGCTGGCAATCTTTGCCGGCTGGGAACATTTCTTCCCCAGCCCCAAACCCGATCCGGCACAACAAGCCGCGCAGCAACAGCAACAGCAGCAAACCGCCGCAACCGCTGCCGCTGAAGCCGCACTCGCCCCCGCAACGCCGATTACCGTAACGACCGACACGGTCAAAGCCGTCATCGACGAAAAAAGCGGCGACCTGCGTCAAATGACCCTGCTCAAATACAAAGCAAATGGCGACGAAAACAAAGCATTCACCCTGTTTAACGACAGTAAAGAATACACCTACGTTGCCCAGTCCGAGCTTTTGGATGCACAAGGCAACAACATCCTCAAAGGCGTCAACTTTACCGCAGCGCAAAAAGAATACGGCCTCAACGGCGACAAAGTCGAAGTCCGCCTGAGCGCGCCTGAAACAAACGGACTGAAAATCGACAAAGTCTATACTTTCACCAAAGACAGTTACCTCGTCAACGTCCGTTTCGACATCACCAACACCAGCGGCAAGCCCGCCAACCTGAGCGCGGACTACCGCATCGTACGCGACCACAGCGAACCTGAAGGTCAAGGCTACTTTACCCGCTCTTTCGTCGGCCCCGTCGTTTACACTCCTGAAGACAAATTCCAAAAAGTCAGCTTCTCCGACTTGGACGACGATGCCAAATCAGGCAAAAACGAAGCCGAATACGCCCGCAAAACCCAAACCGGCTGGCTCGGCATGATTGAACACCACTTCATGTCCACCTGGATCCTCCAACCCAAAGGCGGACAAAGCGTTTGCGCCGCAGGCGACTGCCGTATCGACATCAAACGCCGCAACGACAACCTGTACAGCACCAGCGTCAGCGTTCCCCTTGCCGCTATCCAAAACGGTGCGAAATCTGAAGCCTCCATCAACCTCTACGCCGGCCCGCAGACCACATCCGTTATCGCCAATATCGCTGACAACCTGCAACTGGCAAAAGACTACGGCAAAGTACACTGGTTCGCCTCCCCCCTCTTCTGGCTCCTGAACCAACTGCACAACATTATCGGCAACTGGGGCTGGGCAATCGTCGTTTTGACCATCATCGTCAAAGCCGTACTCTACCCGCTGACCAACGCATCCTACCGCTCGATGGCAAAAATGCGCGCCGCCGCGCCCAAACTGCAAGCCATCAAAGAAAAATACGGCGACGACCGTATGGCGCAACAGCAAGCCATGATGCAGCTTTACAAAGACGAAAAAATCAACCCGCTGGGCGGCTGTCTGCCCATGCTGTTGCAAATCCCCGTCTTCATCGGCTTGTACTGGGCATTGTTCGCCTCCGTAGAATTGCGTCAGGCACCTTGGCTGGGCTGGATTACCGACCTTAGCCGCTCCGACCCCTACTACATCCTGCCCGTGATTATGGCGGTAACGATGTTTGCCCAAACATTCCTCAACCCGCCGCCGACCGACCCGATGCAGGCAAAAATGATGAAAGTCATGCCGCTGGTTTTCTCAGCCATGTTCTTCTTCTTCCCCGCCGGTCTGGTATTGTACTGGGTAGTCAACAACCTCCTGACCATCGCCCAACAATGGCACATCAACCGCAGCATCGACAAACAACGCGCCCAAGGCGAAGTGGTTTCCTAACAGCGGTTTGACACACTAAAAAGGTCGTCTGAAAACTTAATTTCAGACGACCTTTTCTATTAGAATACCGATGGTTTGTCGGCTTCGACTTAACTCGACTACACTGTCAGGCTTGATTCGATAGGCAAAATTTAAACCCCGGCGGAGCAGCCTGATACACGCATTAAGAAAATATAGTGGATTAACTTTAAACCAGTACGGCGTTACCTCGCCTTGCCGTACTATCTGTACTGTCTGCGGCTTCGTCGCTTTGTCCTGATTTGAATTTAATCCACTATAATTTTCAAAGTATCAAATCAATCCATTATTTTTTAAAGGGCATCATCATGCGGACGTCTTTACATATGCTCAAAAGAGGCATGTTTAACTTAATCGAAGGCGACTTCATCAGCCGATACGCGCAGGCTTATGGCGAATGGTCGGATTTGGAAGTCCGTTTTCTTCTAAACAATCTTCGTGCCGACAGCAATGTCGTCGAAGTCGGCTCAAATATTGGTATGTACGCAATTCCCATCGCCCGACATATCGAGCGCGGCAAACTATTCTGTTTCGAGCCGCAGCGGGTGATTTTCCAAACTCTGTGTGCCAATATATCACTCAACAGTCTGACCAATGTTTACGCCTATCAAGAAGGCGTGGGCGATGAAAACGCTTGGCTGGAGATTCCCTCTTCAGATTATGAAACAGAGTGGAATTACGGTAGTTTTTCTTTGGACAAGGGTTTTGACACCGAATCCAGCTTTGACGGTATCCGCTACAACGAAACCATACGCCTTACTGCATTAGACCGACATCCCGAGCTTCAAAAACTCAATGCGCTGGATTTACTGAAAATCGATGCGGAAGGCTTTGAAAGCCATGTACTCAACGGCGCAAAACGCCTGATTGAACAGCATAAACCAATCATTTTTGCAGAGGCTCAGCCTGACAACTGCCTCGATTTAATCCGCCATTTTGAGCGTATGGATTATCGTTGCTATTGGTTTGCTTCCCACCGCTATCAGGAAGACAACTTCTTCCGCCGCCCCGAAAGCCTATCGGGCGTAGATCTCAATTGTAGAAACTAGTAGCGTTGTTTACAGTATTTCCAGGAGAATACTGAAACATGAACATGCACAAAAACACCCGTCTCACCCCACACCACCGCCAAGCCATTTGGCTGGCCTACACGCAGGGGAAGGAAAGCGTCACCTCCCTAGCACGCCGCTACCAAGTCAGCCGCGTCACCATTTACCGCGCACTTAAAGCCGCAAGAGGCAGACTGCTCAAACCCCAAACCAGTACCAACAACCGTTTCAAACAGGCAAAGTACGGAATGAAACGCC